>NZ_CALIOS010000007.1:0-13705 GCF_938044715.1 uncultured Turicibacter sp. | reverse complement strand
ATATCAGTCGCCACTTCTTTTGTTGTATCCGCCACATTTGAAGCAGCTACTTTTGCTTTATCTTTTGCATCAATGGCTACTTCTTTTACTGTTTCAACAACATTTGATGCAGCTTCTGTTGCCTTTTCTTTTACATCTTTCGCACCGTCTTTAACAGCATCAATCACAATGGTAAAATCATCTTCTAAATCATCACCGAATGATTTGACCTCGTCTTTCACTGTATCTTTTGCTTCTTCAACACGAACAAGCATATCATTTAGCTTTTCTTTGACATCATTCACTTTGCTTTCTAACTCTGCTTTTGAGCTTTCCCAATCAAAGTTATTGACTAAGTCTTTAATTTCATCTAATTTCGCTGTAAAACTTTGTTTCACATCTTCAATTTCGATATCTTTAATTTTATTTTGGATCTCGTCTACTTTGTTTAATAACTCTTTTTGCATTTCTTTACCTGATTTTGGTGTTAATAAAGCCACAGCCGCTGCACCCATTAAGGCACCTAATACAAATACATTTCTTTTTTTCATTTAGATACACCTTCCATTCTTTTTTAAATAAGATAACAAATTATAGTTTATGTATTATCGTTTCATTTTATTTACGAATGAAACAGCTTTAAAGACACCTTGTCCATTTGCGACCGCTTGTGTCACATAGTTTTCGACAACTTTTGTTTTTTCTTGTACATCTTCAACGATTTTAGAACTTTCATTCACTAACGTCGTAGATTCATTCAATAAACGAATTAAAGATTTTAGTGTAAAAACAAGATAAACGGTTAAAACAATTAAACATGTCATAATAACTAAAATTAATAAGTCTGATAACGTGATCGTAAATGTCATAAATTCCCTATCCTTTCAACTCTCCTAGGACCTTAACGTTTAACTCTCCAAGGTAATTTTGTATAAGCATCCTCATACTTCTTAATATCTCCAGCTCCCATAAACACCACAACTGAGTCTTGATGTTGTTGTAATTGTTCAACTGTTTCCTTTTCAATTAAGTTGGCATGATGACATTTGTCAATTAATGTTTGGATACTTACACTCCCACTACTTTCTCGAGCTGACCCAAAAATATCAGTTAAATAAATGTGATCAGCTAAATTTAAACTTTGTGCAAACTCATCAATAAAGGCAGCGGTACGTGTAAAAGTATGAGGTTGGAATACTGCAACTAAATTACGGTCTGGGAATTTCTGGCGAACTGCTTTTAACGTTGCAGCAATTTCCGTTGGATGATGAGCATAATCATCAATAATAATTTGTGTATGGTGTTTCTTTTGGGCAAAACGTCGTTTAACACCTTCAAATAATCTTAGATCTTTATCAATGATTGAAGCTTCTAATCCTTCTAAATAACAAACAGTAATCACCGCTAAACTATTTAATACCATGTGATCTCCGAAAAATAGCGTGTTAAAGGTATGATAAAATTCACCATTAATAAACACATCAAAAGCTGTTCCCTCAGCCGTTTTTAAAATATTTTTAGCGACTACATTATTATGTGACTCTAGTCCATAAGTCATCATATTCGTTGAAGTTTGTAGTTTTTTAACTTCCGGATCATCACCACATGCAATGACCATTTTTTTGGTTTGATTTGAAAAAACATTGAAGGCATCTAAAACGTCATCAATATCTGTAAAGTAATCAGGATGATCATGTTCAATATTCGTAATAATAGCATAATCAGGTCGATATGCTAAAAAGTGTCGTTGATATTCGCAGGCTTCAAAAACAAAGAAACGACTATTTTCTACACCTTTTCCTGTTCCATCTCCAATTAAATATGAAGTTGGATAATTTAAGCGTAATACATGTGCTAATAACCCAGTTGTTGTTGTTTTTCCATGAGTTCCCGCAATCGCAATCGATGTAAAATTAGAGGCTAAATCTCCTAAAAAATCATGATAACGAACACATTTAGCACCTGCTTGTTTCGCCTGAATCACTTCCACATGGTCATCTTTAAACGCATTCCCAATAATCACAACCATATCTGGTTCAATCTTTGATTTTCCGAATGGATATAGGGTGATTCCCTTTGCTTCTAATCCAATTTGAGTAAATAGTTTTTCCTCAATATCTGATCCTTGAACATAGTTCCCCATGTCATATAAAATATGTGCTAACGCACTCATTCCTGAACCTTTTATCCCAATGAGATGATATCTTTGACTCATAATGAATCGTCTCCTATCTCGCTTTAACGATTATTTCTTTTATATTATATCACTTCTATATTATTTGGAAACCGCCTTTTAGTCAAATGTCTGACCTAAAGGCGGTTCAAAAATAAGGGTATTTAATGTTTAAATCCGTGTCTCATCCATCATTGATTCGAACTCTTCACGAGAAATCAAAATCTCACGTTGTTTATTTGATGAATTAGGTTCTCCAATCCATCCATTTAAGACAAGGGTATCAATGATTCGAGCTGCACGATTATAGCCTATCGCCATACGGGTTTGTAAGGAAGACACTGTTGCATATCCTTTTTCGAAGAAAAATCTCATAGCATCTTTTAACATGGGATCACAATCTGTCTTAATCCCATTACTCCCTTTTTCAAACACTTCATCTTCAATTAAATATTGAGGTTTCCCTTGATTTTTCACAAACTCAACAACAGCATCAATTTCTTCATCTGATACATAAGCTCCTTGAACACGTTTTGCCTTTGATCCACTCTCTAAAAGAAGCATATCTCCGCGACCAAGTAAATTTTGAGCTCCCATGTCATCTAATATGACACGAGAGTCATTTCCTTGGGCTACAGCAAATGCAATACGACAAGGAATATTTGATTTAATCGTTCCTGTAATGACATCGACCGTTGGACGTTGAGTTGCCACTATTAAATGAATTCCAGCTGCACGAGCTTTTTGCGTAATACGCATGATATAATCTTCAACCTCTTGTGCAGATACCATCATTAAATCAGCTAACTCATCAATAACAATCACAATATATGGAAGCTTTGGATAGGTCATTTCAAATTCATGACGTCGATTATTAAAGGACTTAATGTCTCGTACTCCATTACTTGCAAATAATTCGTAACGACGTTCCATTTCATCAACCGCCCACTTTAATCCCATCGCTGCCTTTTGGGCATCAACAATCACCGGTGTCACTAAATGTGGAATTTGATTATATGGAGCTAACTCTACACGTTTAGGATCAATTAACATAATGCGGACATCTTCAGGGCTTGCTTTCATTAAGATACTAATGAGTAAGGTGTTAATGCAAACACTTTTTCCTGATCCCGTTTGCCCTGCAATTAATCCATGAGGCATTGTTAAGATATCAACATAAGTGGGTTCCCCTGCAATATCTTGTCCCAATCCGATACAAAGCGGGCTTTCATGTAGCATGAACTCTGGAGTCGATAAAATCTCTTTCAATCGTACCATTTTTCGTTTACGATTTGGAATTTCAACCCCTATAATATTTTTTCCTGGAATAGGTTCAATTCGAAGTTCTTCCACCGATAAACTTAGTTTTAAATCATTATATAGACTTGATATTTTGCTAATTTTAGTTCCTGCCTCTGGTTGAATTTCAATCTGAGTCACGGTTGGTCCTTGTGTAAAATCACCTGTTAGACGAACTTTAACACCAAAATCATTAAAGGTTTGTTCTAAAATATCCATTTTACTTAAAATCCAATCGTCATCTGAGACTAGCTCATCATCTGCATCACTTAATAATGACGCATTAGGTGTTTCATAATAAGTGACCGTTTGTTCATCATCTTCAATCAGTACACTATCTAGGACTTCATCACAGAAGTTCTCATCTTCAAAAGAGTCAATGTCATCTGTCGTCTCTTCTAAGTCATGCAATGGAGTTTCAACTAAAACGACCTCTTCCGCATCACTCGGCATTTGAGAGGGTGTTATGATAATTCCCGCTTCTGTTTGTTTAATTAATGACGTCTTTACTTCAATCTCTTCTTGTTGATGATTAGTTAGATTCTTAATCACCTCAAGCGATGATTCTTGATCTGATGTCTGTGTTGTTGGCGATGAAAGTTGTAAATCATTTTTTGTTTCATCTGCTTCCAACGTATTAGAGTTTGACTTAACTGTATCACAGGGACAAACAAATAATTCATCCTCCGGATTCGTTAAGACATCTAAAACCTCTTCTTCTAACTTTTCAATTGAACTTAAGTTGTTTGTAAGTTCGGCAGTTCCCATTTCTTGATTTTCGTACTGTTGTAAATCATAGTCTAAATCACCTTGATTCGAAAAGGCATTCATTGCATCTTCAACTGTTTCAACAACAGATGATGTTGAAAACTGATATTGTCCATATGCTAACTGAACATACTTCGGCCTTTTTTCCCGACGTCCTGTTATAGGTGAAACAAATTCAACGGGTTTAAATCTTGATGATTTGGGTGAAGAGGTTATTTTAGTTCTTTCTGCTTTTTGTTTCGTAACAGGCAGTTCGATTTCATCTTGCTTCATTACCTGTTTATGACTCGACGATGTTCTCACTATAGTCGATGATGTTCTTATTTCTTTGTTTTCTAATTTTGGTTTTGATGGTGCCTTTTTAGGTACTAAATCTAGTTCATCGCCAAAACCAATTTTTTCAATATCAAAGATTGTACGTTTTTTCATATCTTCACACCCTAAATTACCCAATTGTTTACTCTTAATTATACATGAAAAACCCTGTATTTCACAAGATTGGAAAAAAAAATCACCGATGATTTCCTCGGTGATTTTTATATTTTTTGAATTAAACTAAAGATTCGATAAAGTCTTCAATTTGTTGACGAGTTTTGCGATCTTTATTGACAAAGCGTCCTGATTCAACTCCATTATGAAATGCCACAAAACTTGGAATTCCAAAAATATCAAGTTCTACACATAAATCCATTAAATTATCACGATTCACTGTATAGAATTTAAAATCTGAATATTTTTCAACAATTGCTGGCATAAATGGTTTAATCACCATACAGTCTGGACACCAGTTTGCTGTAAATAATACAATGGACTTACCATTTTGAATTAATTCTTTGAATTGTTCAATACTATTAATTTCCGTCACTTGTATTCCCCTCTTCTGTTGCGACTGAATTTTGAGTTGAATCTTGTGTTGTCTCTGTAAATTCGCCTCTTTTTTCAGTGCTAAAATCAAAATCAATAACATGTTCGCTTTCTACAGTCGAAAGTTCCCCATCCGTGACAGGTTCCATATTTGTTTCAACATGGCCCGACTCATCCATACTCATTGCAGGAACCTCTAGGAGAGTTGAACTTTTAGCATCTGCTGCTTCAGATGTCTCAGGAATGACTTGATTAGTCCCTGTCGCTACAGTAGCTGTAGAAGTTTCTGGTTGTGTACTCTTAACAGTTTTCGCGACTACTAACATATTATAAGTCATATAAGGTGTTTCTTCGTAATCCACAAGAGCAGATAATTTAGTGCCATCTACAAACACAGTTAACAGATACTTTTCTTCCATTTTAACTAATTGAACAAATCCATTTTGTTCACCATTGCTAAAGTTTTTATAAAAGACTTCTTGACCTGCGGATTTATTTTCATCACGAAGCAAATAGTAAGTATCCATGTCTTGACCAATAATATTATACTGATTATTATAGTGCATTATAATCTCATTGTCTTTATATTTAATAATATCATTGACACCAAGTGAATATAAATACTTAAATTGGCGTGGTGTATGATAAGTAATGCTATCATTTTTAGTATTAGATTCCATCACTGAATAATGAAAAGCAGAGTCAATACTCTCTTGCATTTTTGTCTCAAAATTAGCTTCAGTAATCATCGGACGTGACATCAACAATAACCCCACACTTAATCCTGTAATGACTACGCCACTAAAAATGGTCGTGAAACGATTTAACATACGTAAATCATGAGGTTTTATTTGCGTCTGTAAAGGTGTTGTATATGATAGAGAATCGACTTTCGATTCTGAAATTTTCGTTTTAAATCGATCAATTTTTAATCTGTTTTTTAGATTCAGAGCTTGTAATTTTCGTTTCGAAGAGTTGGTAAACTCATTTAGTTGTTGCTTAATTTGGTTTGATGTCGTGTTAGATTGATGCTTGGAATTAGATTTAACATCTTTATTTTGTTTCGACAAAAAATCGCCCCCTTTTAGCATAATACAACTTTATTATACCATAGAGAGCGATTCAATCACAAATTATAATTTTTTACATTCTTGAAGATATAAATATTGTCCCCATAAAAGTCGAATAATATGCACAAAATTTTCTTTACGACCATAAAAATCAGCCGTTAAAATTCCAATAGCCCCTTCGTTAGAACGAACATCGACACGATTTGAATATGCATCAATCACTTCACTAAGTTCTTTTCCTTCTTTCAATGGAGTTACCAATTCTATCGGTAAAGGTAAACGTGTTCCTCCAGCATAAAACACTTGTTGGTCAGACGTTTTTAAAACACCCCAATTTACCAAATAATAAATGCCATTAAGTTCCTCAACACCTGCTTCAAGTCCAATCCCAATATCACCATGAAGACAGGCTAAAGAAGCACGATTAAAAGCTCCTTCCACCGTTTCCTGATCACTAAACGGTTGATTTGACACACCACTTTCTGTTTCTTCACCTATGATTTCATGGCCAAATGGTTCTAAAACTTCTTTAGCGGCATTCACTTTTACTTTATTTGTTGATCCCACAATAATTTTCACAACATAATCCTCTTACTTTTCTTGAGCAAAAACAGCTTCTAAACGGTAAATTGGCTGACCTTTAGCACTAAATTTTTGTTCATATTCTGTCATCACATTCCACTCTAAATCTTCACGCTTATGTAAATCAAGCGCCACATCTTGTAAAATCATCCCGTATTGACTTAAGCTCGCTAACGAGTACTCGAATAATAGACGGTTATCTGTTTTAAATCGGATTGCCCCGTCTTCTTTCATAATCGTTTGATATAATTTTAAGAAGTTTTCATGAGTTAAACGACGTTTTGCATGACGTGGTTTTGGCCATGGATCTGAGAAGTTTAAGTAAACGCCTGCTACTTCATTTTCTTCAAAAATTTCTGTTAACTCATCTGCGTCAATTTTTAATAATTTCAAGTTTGGTAACTCTCCTGCTTCTATCACTTTTTCAAGTGCACGAACCATAACTGAATCAAACTTTTCAATTCCAATGAAGTTTAGATGAGGATTTTTTTGCGCCATTCCAATCACAAATTGTCCTTTTCCCATTCCAACTTCAATATAAAGAGGTTGCTCTTTTTCAAAAACGGATTGCCAATTCCCTTTTAATTCTTTTTCATTTTGAACCACGATATTTGGATGTGCTGCAATTGTTTCTGCTGCTCCCTTAACTTTTCGTAAACGCATATTATCACCGTTGCCTTTCTCATATCTCTAAATAGTTCCTACTATTTTTTACCTTTTTCATCAAAAATCGATATTTTCATTTTAGTTCGAGTCATATTGTATCACAACTTGCCTTAATTGTGAATGTTCCCTACCTAGCATTAAAAAAAGTGGATGACACATCCACTTTTATTTTTCGTTTAATTTAAATGGCAACTCTTCCATGACGAGTGTTCCAAACGGACGATTAGGTCCATAAGTAGAATGAAAATCTGATCCCGTCGTTATAATCAACTGATATCGATTCACTAATTCATCGATACGTTGATAATCTAACGCTTGATGATCGGGATGATATTTTTCAATCCCATCCAATCCAACTTCTACTAAATCTGGAATCATATCATACGACTTTGATTGTCCAGGATGTGCAATAACAGCAATTCCACCATCTGCTTTAATTGCTTTCACTGCATCACGCCCATCTACATACGTAATCACACGATCACAAAGTCCACCTTTTTTAAATAACGGTTTTAACTCATCACGTGTGTAACCTTTCTCTATTAGGACATCAAAAATATGTTGCTTATAAAAGGCAGTACTAGCTTTGGCCTTCTTTGCAACTTCTTCCATCGTTAAGTCATATCCCGCTTCAATCAACTGTTGAACTTGCCATTTCGTATTTTCATCTCGAAGACGATTCGTTTCATCTACTAATGCCTTAATATGAGGCGCCTCTAAATCAAAATTATAGCCTAAAATATGTGCTTTCACGTGTCTATTAAAATCATAAGCACTAATTTCAATCCCTGGAATGACCTCAATGCCAATCATTTTTCCTAATGCAATTGCTTCTTTGAGCCCCATAACAGTATCATGATTCGTAATCGCAACATGCGTTAAACCACGCTCTTTCGCTAATAAAAGGGTTGCTTCTGTACTTAAAGAACTATCTGAAATGTTCGTATGAACGTGTAAATCAGCACGCATTATTTCCACCTCTTCAGTTGATTAATTTAATCTTTTCAACAACTATTACTCTTGGTGTGCAAAAGTTAAAAGGGCTAACTCTTCATCTGTCAACTCACGATATTCACCTAGTTCAAGTGATTCATCTAACTCTAACCCACCAATAGCTAATCGTTTTAAATAAATAACTTTCCCGCCAACACTTGCAAACATACGCTTAACTTGATGGAATTTCCCTTCTGTGATACAAATTTCTACTTCAGTCCATTCATCATTTTTTTGCAAAATTTTCACTTTGGCGGGTTTAGTTGAGAACACCTCACCTGTTCCATCTAAAATTTCAACACCTGTTTCTAGTTGGTTTAGTTTTTCATCTGTCAACTCGCCTGTGACATGTGCAACATATCGTTTATAAACATCTTTTTTCGGAGAAATAATTTCATGGGCCAACTTCCCATCATTCGTTAACAACACTAATCCCTCAGTATCACGGTCAAGGCGTCCTGCAGGTGCTACATCAAACATTAAATAATAATCGTCTAACAAATCAATGACTGTGCGATATCTCTGATCACGAGTTGCACTCAAACAATCTTGTGGCTTATTCATCATTAAATAAACAAACTCACGATATTCCACGACTTCATCAAACACCGTCACACACTGTTTTGATAAGTCGACTTTAACTTTTGCATCTTTAACCACGACACCATCAACTTTAACTTCTTTTGATTTTAATAATTTCTTTACTTCAGTACGTGTTCCATATCCTGTATGAGCCAATAATTTATCTAAACGCAATGTTATATCCTCCAACTTTAATAATTAAACGGTTTTTACCCAAATTATCATAACACATTTACTTTTCAAATCATAGTATATAGTACCTGTAGAAAGGAGGGCTTCGCCCATGTTTGGTAAAAATAAAAAAAATGCTCAATCACCTATTGAAGAAATGGAACAATTTTATCTCAATCAATTTTTAAATAGCCCTAAAACACCACCCCAAGGAGTGAATAGAATGCAATTCCCTAATAATTTAGGACCAGGGCTTCCAGGTTCTCAAGGATTTGGAGGAATGGGTAACCAACCTCAATTTAACAATTTCCAACCTAATCAAATGCCCTTTAATACTCAATCTCAAAATATGTTCCCTAGCAGTCAATCCTTTAATAACCAACCTCAAAACATGTTCGCCGGCAATCAATCCTTTAACAATCAACCTCAAAACATGTTTCCCGGCAATCAATCCTTTAACAATCAACCTCAAAACATGTTCCCTACCAATCAATCCTTTAACAGCCAACCTCAAAATCCGTTCCTAAATAATCAATCTTTTAATAACCCAACTCAAAATACATTTTCAAGCAACGAATCTCAAATTGATAGAAGTAGCAACTCATTTCCTGGGAAATATAATGAACTCACCTCTCTCATTCAACCCACACTTGACGAATTAGGTCACGAACCATCCACACTAAACTTACGTCCTGCCACTAGTCAACCTCAAGCACCGGTTCAAAACTATAACCAATCTCAACCTCAAGCACCTGCCCAAAACTATAACCAACCTCAACCTCAAGCACCTGCCCAAAACTATAACCAACCTCAACCTCAAACACCTGCCCAAAACTATAACCAACCTCAACCTCAAGCACCTGCCCAAAATTATTATCAATCTCAATCTCAAACACCTATTCAAAGTTACGAACCACTAGACGATTATCGTGATGAAGTTGATGAAATTTATAACCGTGTCGATAATATTAATATTCGTCTTCGTAAAGTAGAAAGTTATCTAGGTTTTAGACCCGATAACACCATTTAAAAAGGCTGTATCCATTAAGATACAGCCTTTTTTTTATTCACGATAGATAGGATTTTCAGTTGAATCACCATACTCTTTCAATAAATTTTGACGGTATAGTTGATTGACTTCTTGCTCTAATGCTGCTTTTTGATCATCGGTTAAAAGTGATCCAATATCTTCAATCATTTCGGATACAATTTTCAAAGCCGCATCATAATCAACAGTAAGGGACGTACTCATCGTTGACTCCTCTTTGGGATTTTCATGATTTTTAAATCCTGACAACCATGTTTTCACATCACTACTAAACTCGCTTAAAGCATTTACGACATGAGATACCCGTTCCTCTTGAGATTGACTCATAGGATGTGATGAAGAGCCACTACCATTCATCATGACATAAAAAGCAACAACAAACCCTAATACAAAAAATAGAATTGCTCTTTTCATCCGATTCACCCTCATCAAGTTGAGAATATATCTACATTATTCCTTATTTTTTCTTAGATATGCGTCTTTTCAATGATTCAAGTGAAAATTTCGTTCCAAATAGATTCGTCAGTAAATCAAAATACCATGCTAAGGCGAAGTACACGCCTGCTCCTATAACACCTGTAATGGCAACATATAAAATCGAAAAAACATATCGTTCTTGATATGGAAGGATTTGATTTAAAATTAACTTCACTAAAGATACAACGATCCCCATCGCAAACACAAACACAAAAATCGCAACTAAGCGACGAGCCAGTGCTGTCAACTTAAATCCTGTCTTACGTTTAATGACATATAAACTACAACCAATACAGAACGTATAAGCCAGCATGGTTGATAAAGTCGCACCGTCTGCATAGAACATCGGGATTAAAATGACATTTCCAACATACTTAATAAGTAATCCCACAACCAAGAAAGCAATTCCATACCATTGCCCACCTATTCCTTGTAAAATGGCAGTGACAATACTATAAAGTGCCATAAATAATCCGAGTAATGATCCAAGTAAGAAAATTTGTCCTCCCATTTCATTATATCCCGGTGTACTTGAGTTAAAGAATAAAATATAAATAGGCTTAGCTAATAAAGACATCCCAACAACAGCTGGAACTGTAATAAAACATGTCAACTGAATCGCAAGCATTAAATTTTTACGAACTTGTTTCATATTTCCAGAGGTTAAATAGTGTGTTAACTCTGGAATTAATGGCTGCCCAAATGCGATAGCAAATGAAACTGGAATCATAATAATTTTATATAAGCTTCCACCATACATTCCAAAGGCTACCTCTACCTTTTCTGTCGGGAAACCACCTTTAAGCATATATTCATTAAATGTTGATTGATCTACCATTTGTAATAAACTAGTTGTTAACCCTAAAATAGCAAATGGGATTGCATATGAGATTAATTCCGTAAACAACTTCGTATAATCTCGCTCTTCATGCGGAACAGACTGTTTTAATAAACGGTTGAACCCTTTTACATTTTTCAGCCAATAATAGTACAGTGTCCCAAAAGCGATAACGCCAGCTAAAAAAGCAGAAAACACGGAAAAAGCAACCGCTTCTTCAGTTGTTCCACCTTTAATATTAATAATAAAGTAAGAACCCGCTAAAATAAAAACAATTCGAACAACCTGTTCTAAAAATTGTGAAACTGAAGTGGGAATCATATTTTGATTTCCTTGAAAGAAACCTCTAAAGATCGCCATTACTGGAATAATTAACAAAGCAAAACTTATCGTTTGAATCACCATCGTGACATCTTCGACCGAATTGGTTAGCTTACTCTCTCCTGCCAAAACATGCTGTGCATAAAACGGAGCTATATTATAAAGCAGTAAGAAACCAACACATCCTAGACCAATCATAAAATAAATACCATACCTAAACATTTTACGAGCTGTATCATACTCACCCGCTGCATTATACTTAGATACGAATTTAGCAATTCCAACAGGAATTCCGAGGGTAGATAAACTTATGAATAAAGAATAAGGTATATAGGCATATTGGTATAACGCCATACCTGATTCTCCAACTAACTGTTGGAATGGAATAACATAAAGGATACCTAAGAATTTAGTCAAAAACATACTAATACTTAAAACCATCGCACCCTTTAAAAAGCGATTCCCCATATCTTCGACCTACTTTCTACATCAAAACTCTTTCGTTTTTTAATGTCATACCTTATTATTTTACTATAACTCCTGAAACTTTCCAAACAAATTTAAAAAGTTACAAAACCTCTTAAAGAAAGGAAACAATAAAATGATTTCTTACCAGAATAATCTTCCACAAATTGATTCCACTGCATTTATCGCACATAATGCCACCCTTATTGGAAAAGTAATCTTGTCAAAAGAATCGAGTGTCTGGTATAACGCCGTCCTACGCGCTGATTTAAATACCATTTGCGTGGGTGAACAAACAAACCTTCAAGAAGCTGTCTGCATCCATGTCACTAAAGAACACCCAACCCTCATAAAAAATCGTGTTACGATTGGTCACGGTGCTATTTTACATGGCTGTACAATAGAGGATGATGTTTTAATTGGCATGGGAGCTATTATATTAGATGGAGCCATCATTGAAACGGGCGCCATGGTTGGTGCCGGTTGCGTGGTACCACCTAATAAGAAAGTACCAGCTAATCACCTCGCCCTCGGTAACCCAATGAAAATCATTCGTCCTTTAACCGAATCAGAACTCAAGTGCAATATTGAAAATGCCCTCCTATATGTTGAACTTTCTAAAGAATATCAATCCCAAAAGTAAGGGTATAAGTTTTTTAGAATGTGAAATAATATAGCCGAAAGAACTATTTACGAGGTGATTATTATGAACTTTGACTTAAGAAAAGCTGTTATTGCAAACCTTGATGATTCTAATTACGATGAAATTCGTGAAACAATCATGGATGCTATTGAATCTGGAGAAGAAAAAACACTTCCAGGACTTGGAGTTATGTTTGAAATTTTATGGAACGGAAGTAATGATAACGAAAAAGAAAAATTAGTTTCTCGTATCACAGAATGTTTACGTCCAAAAGCAATTTAATTGTATGCTTTCGAATTAAAAAGTAGAGCAACTCTCGCTCTACTTTTTATTATGGCAAAAACCATATCCATTATTTAACAAACTCGTGTTTTTACAAAATTTTATTCCTGATAAAAATAATATCCTTATATATGTCTTTCTTTCTTCATTCCCTCATTATGTTTGGCTCTTCGTTTTTTATATTCTTTTGTAGCTTTTGGTCGAGTTCCATTTTTGAAGAGAATAGACTATTAACCCCAGTAAAGCTGTCTATTAAAATGTTAAAAATCTTTGATGATTTGAATCTATATCGACTTATGGAATCTAAAGATTTCCTTCACTTAATTATACAAATCGATTTTCTCCCTACTTTACCTCCTCTTCATTCTGTGAAAAGGAATCTATTTGGTTTCTTAATCTAAATTCCTTTTCACTCATTTTATTTACAAAAAACGACAAATATTCAACAAAAACTTAACCTTTCCTTAACAAAACGTTTACAATT
>NZ_CALIOS010000006.1:0-8123 GCF_938044715.1 uncultured Turicibacter sp. | reverse complement strand
GAATATCGTCAAAATACCCTTAAAAAAGTTGTTTAGTTTAGTGTTGACAATCCAGAGTTTACCATTTATGTTAGGTGGAATTATGACAACTCTATCTGGCATTGTGGCTGTCTATAAAAATAGAAAAAAATAATTATTATTTAAATGAGATAACTTTTTTTATGGATAAAATTTAGTCTTATTATAATTGAATTAAATATTATAATGGGCTATGCTGAAGGTGAAGTAATCCTGTCAGATAGATAATCAATAAAAATAGAATTTATGCGGCATGTGGTCTGACTTCAATCAGACTCATGCCGTATTTTGTTTGATTTCATTTATGTTTATAGTAATAAATAGATTTAGCGATAGATACATTAAAACCTGTTTTATAACAAGCTTTAATTAGCCTCACGTATTATTTGATGAAATAGTAAATTCTAGTTGGTTAAAACATCCTATTCAATCCCGCATTTATCTGAGAAAATATAGTTTTTTAAAAGTAGATATTTGAAGAGAAAATAAAAAAAGGTTAATCTCAAGTTAGTAGTCATCGACTATACTCAGATTAATCTTTTTATTTGTATTAAATTTTTTATAACAGTTGAAGTCGTAGGACTGATTCCTCTAGTGGATATGATGGCTGCAAGGCACAGGCGGTGGAGATAGGGCTCTTTGCAAAGAGAACTGATAAAAGTTAAAAGGAGATCTTACACTGTTTTTTGGGAGTGTTTTTTTGTTAAGCGCTTTTTAATTTTTAATATTTCTTAATTTTTTTTAACCGATTCTCTAATTTTTTGTTGTTAAGATAACTCTAGAGACAAAAAGGAGGATAACAGAGTTATGAATGTGATAGCAGATAAAGTCTTGAAACATAAAAAGGCTGTATTATTATGCTTTATTATCTCGGCCATTGTGTGTTTGTTTTTAAAACAACAGGTTGTAGTGAATTATAATTTAGCTGATTATTTGCCTGATAATGCCCCTTCAACGCTTGCGCTTGAAGTGATGGATGATGCTTATACGACAAAAACACCCAATGTACGTGTTTATATTCCACATGTGAGTGTGGTCGAGGCATTAGCTTATAAAGAAACGTTAGCAAACGTTGAAGGCGTTGAGTCAATTGAATGGTTAGATGATTCTGAAGATGTGACAAAACCTCTAGAAACCCTAGAACCAGAGACGGTAGCTAAGTGGTATGTAGATAACGGGGTTCTTTATTCGTTAACAATTTCTGAAGAAGAGCCGGTGAAAGTGTTAGATGATATTCGTGCCATTATTGGAGATGAAGGAGCAATGACAGGAGAAGCGGTTACAACGGCTGCAGCTCAAGTTTCAACGGGAACTGAAATTCCGATGATTATGGGGTTTGTAATTCCGATGATCTTTGTCGTATTACTCGTGACGACAAGTTCATGGTTTGAGCCCGTTCTCTTTTTAGTGACAATTGGGATTTCGATTGCGTTAAATGCGGGAACCAATATCATCTTTGGGGAAATTTCATTCATTACGAATGCAACAAGTAACATTTTACAATTAGCGGTCTCGATGGATTACGCCATCTTTTTATTGCATCGATTTGCAGAGTTTAGGGATGAGGGAATGTCTGTCCAAGATGCGATGCATCAAGCAATGATTAAAGCGGCATCTTCTATCTTTTCAAGTGGATTGACGACCTTCTTTGGATTTATTGCCTTGACACTTATGAGTTTTAAAGTTGGCCCAGATATGGGAATCGTTTTAGCAAAAGGAATTATTTTCAGTTTATTATCCGTGTTATTTTTCTTACCTGTTCTGGCGATGTATACGTATAAATGGATTGATAAAACACATCACCGTTCCTTTATGCCATCATTTAATAAAATTGCAAAATTGGCAACTCGTGTTCGAACAGGAATCTTAGTGTTAGTTCTTGTATTAGTTGTTCCTTGTTTTTTAGCTCAGCAAAAAACAGACTTTATGTATGGATCTTCAGGTATGAATACACCCGAGTCACAAGTGGGACAGGAAAAGGCTCTGATTAATGAAACATTTGGAGAAGCAAATACCTTTGCATTAATGGTACCAAAAGGGCAATGGGGATTAGAAAAAGAACTGTCAGCTAACCTATCAACCCTTCCTGAAGTAACCTCTGTCTTATCCATCGTTGATGTCGTAGGATCAGAGATTCCTTTAGACTATTTACCAGAAGATGAGGCATCTAAATTAATTTCAGAAGATTATAGTCGCTTTATCATTACAGCAGCGGTAGATGAAGAATCGGAACAAACCTTTGAATTTGTGGCGAAGCTACGCGAGATTGCACATGAGTATTATGACGATGATTATTACCTAGCAGGTGGATCTGTTAGTACATACGATATCAAAGAGACGGTAACTAATGATAACTTATGGGTCAATCTGTTAGCGATTGGTGCCATTGGGGTTGTGTTACTCGTGACATTTAAATCACTATCTTTACCTGTCTTGTTATTATTGACAATCGAAGCGTCTATTTGGATTAATTTATCGGTTCCTTATTATAGTGGAACAAGTTTAAATTACATTGGCTATTTGGTCATTAATTCGGTTCAACTAGGGGCTACAGTGGACTATGCCATTTTATTTGCTGAAAGTTACCTACATCATCGACAATCTGTTTCTAAATATGAAGCGGCAACGCGTGCCATTACGGAAACAGCACCATCAATTTTAACATCAGGTGGAATTTTATGTATTGCAGGAGCAAATATTGGAATTATTTCAACAAATGTTGTGATTAGTCAATTAGGGGTGTTAATTGGACGTGGAGGATTTATTTCAGTTATTTTAGTGTTATTATTCTTACCAGCTTTACTGGTCTTATGCGATCCAATCATTGAAAAAACAACCTTAAAGACAAAGTTTTATCGTGAACAAAAGAGTGGAGGAGTTAAACATGAAATCATCAATGCCTAAAATAGTATCAATGGTGAGTGTGAGTGCACTTATTATGAGTTCAACTCAAATTGGGGTATTGGCAAGTGTAAATATTCCGAAAGAAGAAGTCGTTTATATTAATTTAAACCAGAGCGGTAATGTTGAAAATATCTATGTCGTGAATGTATTTAATTCAGAAAGTAGAGGTCGTATCGTCGATTACGGACCTTATACCAGTGTTAGTAATTTAACGACAACAGCTCCCATTACGTTAGCACAAGATAAAATTACGATTGATGATGTGAATGGACGTTTTTATTATCAAGGAGATTTGGAAACGACAGACATTCCTTGGTTATTGAACATTAGTTATTATTTAAATGGTAAAAAAGTAGACGCCAATGAACTTGCAGGGGCAAATGGAGAAATCACAGTGAAATTAAGTGTGAAAGAAAATACAAAAGTCGATTCAGTTTTCTTTGAAAATTTTGCTCTTCAAATCACGATTGCATTTGATTCAACTTATACAACGCTTGTTAAGTCTGAGGGAGCAACCGTTGCCAATGTAGGAAGTAAAAAACAATTAGTCTATACCATGATGGCTGGAAATGAAAAAGAAATTGAGTTTACAGTGAATTCAACAGACTTTAGTATGGATGGCATTCAAATTAATGGGATTCCATTAAATTTGAATATTGATAATCCAGACACAAGTGAGTTTACCGATCGTTTACTTGAACTTCAAGATGGAGTGGTAAAACTTGACGACGGTGCAACAGAACTGAAAGACGGAAGCTTTGATTTAAAAGATGGCACAGCAACATTAAAAGATGGGGTGAATACGCTAAAAGATGGTGCGACGTCTTTAAGTAAGGGAATGAATGAATTAGCGGCTGGAAGTTCTAGTCTTTACTCAGGGATTCAAACGTTAAAGGACGGGACTTCAAGACTACAAAATGGATCTTTAGAATTAGCGACTGGGCTTGATACCTTGGTGAGTCAAAATTCTATGTTAACAGAAGGATCTCAAGCTGTGGTGAATGGAATCCATCAATTACAAGAAGGAGCAGGAGCTTTATTAAGTGGAGTCGATCAATTCATTTTAGAGAGTGGGCAGATGGGAAATAGTCTATCACAGCTTCAAAATGGATCAGAATCATTTAAAGGAGGACTTAATGATTTAGCAAGTAGTAGTCAGTCACTTGTCAATAGCTCAAATGAAATTGCAGCAGGGATTTCTCAAAGCGCAGGGGCTTTACAACAACTTGCCGCATCATCACAATCAGAAGAAATGCAGGGATTACTAGCCGCGCTTAGTAGTAGTCAAGACACAAATGTTCAGGCACTAGTTTATGCTTATCAACAACAAGCAGGAATAATTGGCCAAATTTCTGCTGGAATGGACGGATTAAATGCCAATTATGGTGCATTTAATGAAGGGGTGAATCAAGTTGTTGGTGGAATTGGTTCTTTAAATGCGAATTATGATAGCATTCATTCTGGGATTGTAACATTAGTCTCTGGTGTATCAGGAATGCTCTCTTCAACAGGACCAATGGCGACACTTCGCGAAGGAGTGCAGACATTAAATAATGGAGTCGCACAGTTAGCCACAGAGTACCAGATACTTCATCAAGGAATTTTAACCTATACTGATGGTGTGTCACAAGTAGGCGAAGGGGCTAAATCATTGGTAACAGGAGTGAATGGGTTAGCAAGTGGAACAACTAGTTTATCAGGTGGAGCCAATACCTTAAAAGATGGCGTGAATCAACTACAAAGTGGAACAACAGAGCTTCAAAATGGAACGACTGAACTGTATAATGGAACGGTAAGTCTTGCTGATGGAGTGAACCAACTAGTCGATGGAACAATTGAACTTTCAGATGGAACAGGACAAATGAGAGAAGAAACAACTGGAATTGATCAAGAAGTCAGTGATAAAGTGGATGAAATGATTTCAGATATAATAGGTGGCGACTTTGAAATGAAATCTTTTGTGTCTGATAAAAATACGGAGGTTGAATCCGTTCAGTTTGTGATGAAAACAAATGCAATCGTAAAAGATATAACCGTTGAAGTCCCTGTTGTCGAAGAAACTTCTCTTAATTTTTGGCAAAAACTTTTACACTTATTTGGATTTTAATCATTAAGAACATGTATAATAGGAAAGAGAAGCAATGATTGGCTTCTCTCTCTTTATATTGAAGGGAAGGAGAATTGAACATGGATCGTATTTTAATTGTGGATGATGATCAAGCCATTGCATATTTAATTGCGGATGCTCTTGAAGATGAAGGATTTGAAATAATCATTTGTCATGATGGGAACGAAGCGTTAGAAAAGATAGAAGAATCGTGTGAGATTTCACTCATGATTTTAGATATTATGATGCCAAAGATGGATGGGCTTGAATTATGTCGCCGGGTACGTGATCAATTGAAAGCGCCTATTATCTTTGTCAGTGCAAAAAGCAGAACGCTTGATACCTTACTGGGGCTTGAAATGGGAGCAGACGATTATATCTGCAAACCTTTTGTTGTAGAGGAATTAGTTGCACGAGTCAAAGCACATTTAAGAAGAGAAAAGCGACATCAAATGAATGCCATTGAATCCTTACAAGATGTTTTGCCGTTTGATCATTTCAAATTATATCCAAATAGATATGAAGTCTTTAAAGACGAGGTTAATATTGATTTATCTCCTCGTGAGTTTCA
Organism: uncultured Turicibacter sp.; assembly: GCF_938044715.1. Taxonomy (NCBI): domain Bacteria; kingdom Bacillati; phylum Bacillota; class Erysipelotrichia; order Erysipelotrichales; family Turicibacteraceae; genus Turicibacter; species uncultured Turicibacter sp. Next base: position 2,523 of record NZ_CALIOS010000006.1, on the reverse strand, counting down.
ATTATTTCAGTACTTCGTTGAAAATAGTGGCCGTGTGTTAAGTCGTGAACAAATTTTTGATGCGATATGGGGCGAAAATTATGGTGATATTGGAACAGTAGCGGTTAATATCAAAAATCTACGTCAAAAGTTAGACCCAGATAATCAGTATATTAAAACCATTTGGGGAGTCGGGTATAAACTAGTTAAACCTGAAGGAGAAGGACGATGAGTTTACGACAAAAAGGAGCCATCGTCATTTTTTTAATCTTTATTTTAAACTTTGGGACCCTTGTTTGGTATTATAATTTTTATTTATCCGATCAAGTATTAGTAGAAATTGAGGAAGCTCAACAAAGTGTGAATGCGACAACTTTTGAAATTTTATCTAAAATCCAAAGCAATCAGTCGATTGACGAGTATGGTTCTAAGTCCTTTCATAACGGTGATTGTTATCAAATTGTGATTGAAAACTTAGAAGGGGAAACGCTATATGAAAATAAACCAACTATCAAGGGGAGTCTGGGTGTCCATGAATCTTCTATTTTTGAATATGAGGGCAGCTATTATTTACTAAAGGTAACAGGAATATTGTCTGTAGAAGATCCATTTGCAATTTCACCAGTTATGACCTTGCTTGATTTTGAACAATTTAATATTGTGATCAGTATTATCATTTTAACTACTTTACTATACTTATTTATTATCAAGCCAATTGAAGGTTTAAAACTAGATATGGATCAATATCAAAAGGGGATAAAGCCACGAAAAACAAATCGATGTGACGAAGTTGGAAAGCTTAAAAACCGATTTGTACATCTGGCAAATGAACTTGAAGATCAAAAGCTCCAACAAAGCCGTATTATAGCCTCAATTTCACACGATATTAAAACACCGCTTACTTCAATCATGGGGTATGCAGAACGATTGAACAAAGGAAATTTAAGTGCAGAACGAATGAAACGATATACGGAGACCATCTATGACAAGTCAATGGTGATTAAGGAGCTTATTGATGAGTTTGATCATTACTTAAATTATAATTTGGGAAGTTCACTCCATAAAAAGAAGATGAGTGTAAAGCAATTAGAGGAACATTTACGTCAAGATTATGAGTTAGAACTAAGTGAAATTGGCGTTGAGTTTAAGGTTGAAAATATGTGTCAGGATGAGGTTCTTGAGATTGATTATGGAAAAATCCGACGTGTATTTGGAAATATTATCGACAATAGCATCAAGCATATGAAGGAATCAACCATCAAGCGGATACAGATTAAGATTCAATCACAGGCAAAGGGGGTTTTGATTTCGATTGCTGATACAGGATGTGGGGTAAAAGAGACAGAATTGGAGCAGATTTTCAAGCCACTTTATACGTCAGATCAAAGTCGGAAGGTAGCAGGGCTTGGTTTATCTATTTGTCAAAGCATTATCGGTGCTCATGGAGGACGAATTTGGGCCACAAATGGAAGGGAAAGTGGACTGGTGATTCATTTTACGCTAAATAAGTCCTAAATCCTCTTAAAATCAGTTGACTGTTATGTGATACAATGATTTGAAAGGGGGAGTGTTAATGTGGATATTATATGCGATAGGATCAGCCTTTTTTGCCGGGGTAACGTCCATTTTAGCTAAAATTGGAATACAACAAACAGATTCTAATGTGGCGACAGCTATAAGGACTGTGATTGTTCTAGTGTTTTCTTGGTTTATGGTCTTTATCGTGGGCTCTTTTCAAACGATATCAGAGATTAGTCTAAAAACGTTACTATTTTTAATTTTATCGGGATTAGCAACTGGTGGATCATGGCTTTGTTATTTTAAAGCATTGCAACTGGGTGATGTCAATAAAGTGACGCCAATTGATAAATCAAGTACAGTTTTAACGATGATTTTAGCATTCATTTTCTTAGGAGAAAGGTTAAGTATAACGAAGCTTCTAGGAATGATTGGAATCGGTGTTGGAACCTATTTAATGATTATGAAAAAGGAAGATATCCAAAAAGAGGTTAGTAATCGTCGTTGGATGTTTTATGCCATTTTATCGGCTATTTTGGCTAGTTTAACTGCAATCTTAGGAAAGGTTGGAATTATCGGTGTTGAATCAAATTTAGGAACCGCAATTCGAACCATTGTCGTGCTAATCATGGCATGGATTATCGTCTTCGTAACCCGTAAACAACATGAGGTGAAGCATATTGATTTAAAAAGTTGGTTCTTTATTGTGCTGTCTGGGATAACAACTGGCTTATCGTGGCTTTGTTATTACAAAGCACTGCAAGAAGGAGACGCAAGTCTCGTCGTTCCAATCGATAAATTAAGTATTCTGGTAACCATCGGATTTTCTTATATGTTTTTAAAGGAAAAGTTAACGAAAAAATCTGCAATTGGGTTAGTCATCATGGTGGGTGGCACCTTCATTTTACTCATATAAAAAGGTGATCAAGGATTGGTATAAAAATAAATCATCTTCTGATCCACACATAGCTACTTGAAAGTTAATAATAGAAAAGTTCCTGTTTGTGGGCAACGCCAATGCTAAAT
>NZ_CALIOS010000005.1:0-10601 GCF_938044715.1 uncultured Turicibacter sp. | reverse complement strand
ACCAGACATTAATAAATTCAATAATTTATTATTTTGATCTGCAGTACCAGCATAATCAGTAATTCCATTCGCTGCTGCGATTTTCTCTCGGTTATCAAAGCTTGAATCAACACCGATTGCATTTAAAGCACCAACTAATGAGGTTCCTGTGTAGTTAGGAATTGGATAATATGTATCTCCAGTTCCTCCTCCATCTGAATCACCCCCACCTTCTGTATTATCAGGACAAATTAATCGACCAGACATTAATAAGCTCAACATTTTATTATTTTGATCTGCAGTACCAGCATAATCAATAATTCCGTTTGCTTTTGCAATTTTTTCACGGTTATCAAAACTCGAATCAATACCGATAGCGTCTAAAGCACCAACTAATGAAGTTCCTGTGTAGTTAGGAACTGGATAATATGAAGTAGCTACTGATCCTGGGCGTCTTAATTGACCAGACATTAATAAGCTAAATAACGAATCATTTTGAATCGCAGTACCAGTATAGTCAGTAATTCCGTTTGCTTTTGCAATTTTCTCACGGTTATCAAAACTCGAATCAACACCAATAGCGTCTAAAGCACCAACTAATGAAGTTCCGATATAGTTGGGTTTGGGGTAATAAGAAGCTCCTACATCTCCATCTGGTGCTGATTCAGAATATTTAGGATACATTACATCCCCTTTTGTCCAACAGTTTGAATTTGAAGCTCCTACAACTGTTTGATAATCTGGTGCTGAGTTTTTAACATACATAACCTCTGCTGGACGTACGGTAGAATCAGTACCTGCTTTAATGATGTTTGAACTTGTGCTAATTGTCGGACTATACGATGGATATGAAGTATCTGTATCAAACTCAACATGTAAATGAGGCCCTGTCGTATATTTTCCAGTGTTTCCATATAAACCAATACGAGTATCTTTGGTGATTGATTGACCTTGCTTAACATCGATACGATCTAAATGGAAGATACGCTGAATAAGATTTTTTGTAGCCCCTGTTGTTAATTGACAGTTATCGTAACGAATAACTAAGACATTCCCTAAGACATTATCATATCCTGCTAATAAGACTGTACCTACACCAGAACCCCAAACAGTACGATCACTATTTGTAGATGTTAAGTCAGTACCATAATGTCTAAATCCGAATTGTTGCTGATAATTTGAATTTTTATATCCTGCGGTTACACGCATTTTGTTAATTGGTAAAATAAGTTTTTGTGTTGCCATGTTTAATTCCTCCTAATTTTAGTTTTTTAAAAAATGGTTTGTATTTGGATCATCAATAATCCCTAATATTGCTACAGCCTGTGTTACAATTTCTAAAATTTTCTGTAGTGATTCATATTCTACTAAGTCAGTAACTAACAATGGTGCAAGCACCACAATTGCTACATAAGTTAATACCGTTCGATTTCTAAGGTTTTTAAGAATTGCTAATTGATTTTTCATAATGTTCATTAGTTAAATAACTGAGTCACTATTTGTGTCACAATAGCCGTTGTCAGAACTGAAGCGATATAAATTAAGATTTTATTTGAAGATTGCATTTCAATCAGCATCAACTTTAGCTCTTTTACTTCACCCTCAATACCTTTTAATTGATGACTTTGAATAGTAACTGCATTATCTAAGGTCTGCAATTTCAAATTATGTTCTCTCAACATCAGTTCTTGTTCTTGATCAATTTTACTGCGACACTCATGTGACTTTTCAGCTGATTCCTCCAAATTGCTCCCCCTCCCTTTTCTTCATGGTTCAATATGTCTGTAAGTTTTAAAGGCCTTTTTTGCTTACAAACATATTAAACCATCTAAGGAATGAATGGATTTTGCATAGTTAATGCAAATTAGCTATAAAAAAAGATTACTCAATCGAGTAATCCTAAAAAAATTTTAATCATTTGTGCAAATTTAATCGTGGCATCTCTTTTATAAGTTGCTACAGTTCTTTCAGAAATATTTAAAGCCTCCGATAAACTATAATTTGTTAAATATTCACTATACGTAAGTTTGATAATTTTCTGCTCCTGCTTATCTAAAGCAGCTAAACAGGTTTCTATAATAACCTCTAAATTTTTATGTCGTTCTATTAACGCAACTTGACTATCTAATAGTTTTTTTTGATCAATATTCCTAAAAAGCAAGATAATTCCATCTAAACTTCTCTTTTCTTCAAAGATGCCTTTTACTAAAATCTTTTCTTCTCTCCATTCCATATAACTAATCTCCCTATTTTTATTCTCTTTACTCTTTAATTAAAACCCAAAATTAAAGAAATCCTCTTGCAAATATTTTGTGAATAAAATGCAATTAAACTGCAAAGTATACATAATCATTATCCCTTAAAGACATGCACAATTCTATTTTTATAAAAATACATCTCTCCCTTAAAAAAAACTTTGTGAAAAAAATACTTTTCCAAACTTAAGTTCGCTTTTTATCATATCATAATTGTGTATAAAATTTCATATTTTTACAAAAAATCCTAATTACTTATGCTATACTAAGGGGGAATTTTTGAAATATTAGTTATTTATATAGAATTTATGTGAAAAACATTTCATTAGCATAAAGAAATATTTAATTGTTATAATTCTCTATGAAGCGGAGGGGGGGATAGAGATGGATATTAACCTTGAACATCTTATAAATAGCTATAAAACTACTTGTAACCTTTCAAATAATACTATTCTAGCTAAGGAAAATTTTAAAAACCTAATGAATGATAATAACAGTGTAATTTTACAAGTTACTGAGGATACAAACACTACCGATCATCAATTAAAAGAATTAGCAATTATTGATTTACAGAATAATGAATTATTTAACCGAAAATTTTATTTGTCAACTCAATTTGCAATAGAGTGGGATAATATAAAAAAAATACTTAAAAATAAAAATGTATTAATTTATAATGTTGATTTCACCGAGTTCATAATTGAACAAACTTTAAGAAAATGCTCAATTTATGAAAATTTCACATTAAATACGACTGATGTTATGACTCTATACAGTTTAATTTCGAATGATAATAACCCTATTAGTCTTCAAGATGCTTGCGCTGATGAAGGAATAACAGCATTTATTACAGATAATGCTCTAAAAAATAGTTACTATGTTAGAGAGCTATTAATTAAAACTTTAAAAGAATGCAATTAAATTAAATCTAATAGGTACTATATCTATAAAAAAGGACATCTCAGCAATTTGCCGGATATCCTTTTTTTATTTGGGAAAAAATTATTATTCATAGCGTAAAAAGTCAAATAAATAATGACGTTGTACTTTGTCTTTATCTAAGAATCCAATGATAGATGTTTCTTTTCTAATGTTTAATATTTTGTTTTATTATATTTTAATTGTTTGTTTCACATACGAAGGTATAGTTAATAAATTATTTATTAGTTCTTTAATGGTATTAGTATTTATATAGTATGCCAAAAGGCGTTATCCCAAAAGGCGTTATCCCAAAAGGGAACATCGGTAAGCTACCGATATATCAAAAGGGAACATCGGTGAAATGATAAATTGAAATAAAAAAGGCGGATAACTCCGCCCAATTACTAATCTTCTAACATCCAACCACCGTTTAAATAGTGAAAATCTGGGTGTGATTTATCAATATTGAATGTATCTGTTGTTTGAATCTTTGAAATTTGTATGTCTGGATCAGTTGAATTAATTGATTTTCCATCAACTTTCATTTCTGTTGGTTGTTCAAATAAATAATACATCATAGAACCAAAAGAACCTCCACTATCTCTCATTTGCACTCGATATAGATATTTATTATCCTCTAACTCTTTTAATCCACTTTTGATAGACTTTAATCCTTCTCCTGTAACTGTAGCTAATCCTTTTTCAGTAAAAACCCACGTTTCAGGCAAATGTAGCATAAAGCACAGTAACCCTCTAGCCTTTAATGATAAATTTTTATCCCGTAAGATAGTATTATCAATGATTGTAAAGTTTTTAGTCTTATTTTTAATAGTTCTAAAATTATTTTGCATAAAAAATGCACTCCTTTTCTGTTGCTTAAAGAGTGCTTTCAGGTCTGATACGTATAAAATTATCTGAATTTGCATATAACAAAATAAAGATATTTCTATTATATACTTGAATAATAATACGAGCATAGTATATAATAATCTTATATCAAGAACGAAAACTTTCAAAACCTCAATCCTGTAGCGACCAAACTTCAGGGATTGGGGTTTTTCTCAATTTAAGCGATTTAATTTTAAATAAATTATACCATAAAGCTACCGAATTAAGGTAGTTTTTTTAATATATTCAAGAGAATTTTGTTAAAAATTTCTAGAATTTATTATCTGAATTTCATATAGAGTTTATTTTATCGTAAAAATGATACTAGATATTTTAAAGATAGTTCTTTTATACTATTTTAGTAATATCTTGAAATCATAAAAGAAATATATTTAAACTATCAAAATATTACAAAAATAAAATAATAAAAATATTATACTAAAGAATACTTATGTATTATATTTTTATTATTTTAGAAAATGTTAATAGATATAAAAAGTATTACTCTAGTAATATTTTTTATAATATTATAGAATTGAGGGATTAAAGTGGACAAGAAAGACTTATTGTTGAGTGATAATTGGGAGGAGATCATAGCCTACATTAATCAAGAAAGACAAACGGGCCTACAGCTTAGAGATATTTGTAGAGGTGTTATTAGCAAAGATAGAATGTCTCAACGTATCAAAGAAAATGGATATACTTATTCAGCTAAATTAAAAACATATGTTAAAAGCTCAGAGAAGCCTTTTTTAGAGGAAGAACAAGCTCCGTTTTATAAAATTAAAGAGGAGATAAAGAAACCTTTCAATAAGCCTAAAAACGCCAAAAAATCAAATGGTGTCGAGGATGAAACAAAAAATATAAATCAACTTTTGAAAAAAATAGAAGATTTAGAGAAGCGTGTATGCAGTTTAGAAAGTCAAGTTAATGAAAAAGACTCGGATTTCAAGCCACTCCATTTCAATGAGGAACCAATAGCAAAATCATTTAAGTTGTATCCATCAGCAGTTGAAGCGATAGAGAAATTGAATAGGAAGTATAGTGGATTTAAAAAACAAGATCTATTAAGTTCATTGATTGTTCAGGCAGTAGCTCAATACATCGAGTTGGAGGATTCTAATGAGGTTTAATAAAAAGGAGGTAATCTTATGTCAAATTTATTAGTTTCAATAACCAGCTCAAATCCATTAAACAATCTATTATTTAAAACAATAGTGTTATTAGAAAAACTCTACGTTTTAACTGTAGCAATTTTAATCTTATATATTCTTTATTTAACTACCGTAGCTCTTAAAATTTATATTAAAAATCAGAAATAAATCAAGTAGTAAGATTCTGAAAGTCTAAGCTTCTTTAGCGAAGGATGAAAAGGAGAATTTGCATGTTATTTGAACAACTTAAAGAGTTAAATACTAGCGAAATCAGAGAAATGATTATCACGACAACAGGTGAAGAATAATTGTTTTATGTTTCTTGGTTTAATAAAGTTATGCAGTTAAGAAGAATTGAAACTCTTGAAAAGGAAAAAAATTTGGGGAATTACAATAAAAGAATCGTAGGAGAAGGAGAATAGTAGAATAGCGAGAATTGAAAGTGGCTAGCCACTTTCGAAAAAATGAAAATCTCTGATTTTCATTTTTGTTTATTTTTTTGGTACCCCAATCCCCTAATTTTTAAAAGATAGGAGATTGAATGATGAAGAATCGTACAAGGTCTAAACAAATGATGTTTAGAGTTACAGAAGATGAAAAGGAAATGATACTGAATAATAGTGAAAAGTTAGGCTTTCAAAAATTTGAAAGCTATGCTAGGAAGATGTTAATCGATGGATATGTTATTAATCTAAAGTCAGCAGATGATAAGGATTTAAAACACTTAATGTCAGAAGTGTCCCGTATTGGAAATAATATTAATCAGATTACTAAACGGGTAAACACAATTAACAAAATATATGAATGTGATCTGGAAGAAATTAAACAGGGACAACAAGAAATCGTTCGTCTACTAAGACAGCAAGTGAGAAATACTAACAAAATTAAAAATCTCTAGTTTTATCTAGTGTTCCTTTATTTTTTCATTACTTACCAATTCTAAAATTTTAGTGTTGTTAAGGTGATATCAAATAGTTTAGTATGGAGTTATGAATTTAATATTATCTCAAAATATATTCATGAGCATTCAAAGGAGAAATTAGAATGAGTTTATTTAAAGAGTGTGTGTCGTTAAGTTTTCAGATTTTGAGATTAGTTGTTATTGTGACAGGAATTGTTTTAGTAGTTTTAAGTTGGTTTTAGAAAATAAAAAAAAGAGGTGATTATAATCAGCTCTTTTTTTTATATTTCCTACTGAAAATGAATAGTAATATTTAAAAAAACAAGGTTACTTTATTAAGTAATAAAAGTGTCTTTAGTTAATCACTGGGTTTCTATTTATTTTCTATGTTGATTTTAATATTAGCCCGAGCAAAAATTCGTTATAAAAATTCAACAAACTGTTTATGATAAAAAATCTTAAAATTAAAGAGGTGATTTATATGTATATTTCGGTCGAATTTATTAAGGCACTAATTGTTCTCATCATTATTTGGCATAGGTTTAAATAAATGCTCCTAGAACATCGTTATTCTTTTATATCGTTAGGTACTGAGGTTAATTACTTTTAAGTGTTGCAAAATGTTACTCTTTTTCGTATAATAACATTGTAATAAGTTTAAAATAATAAGGACGGGATATCCGTCAACCTTATGATTTTGTTCGTAGAGCGCGAATAACTAAAAATTAAAGAAAGCTCAATTGATGATTCTAGTCGTAGGTCGCGACTAGCCTAAACAAAAGAAAGACCAATTGATTAGAACTTAAAGGCCCCTCATTTAGGGGTCATTTTTTTATAGTTATTATAGGGGGACTTTATGAAAAATTTTAACGACTTTGTAATATTGCATCTTACACAGCAATTCTATTCAGATTATCCATTAAGTGATTATCCTCAAATTTTAAGAAAAGATGAACGCCCTTATACTGTATTTACTGTTAAGATTGATGGACTTGATTTTGCTATACCTTTTCGTTCTCATATTAAACATAATCATGCCTTTATTACAGATAATAGAAATCCTGAAGATAAATGTGGACTTGACTATACTAAAGCAGTGATTATTACAAATCAAAAATACATAGATTATCAAAGCCAACCACGATTAAGATCTCATGAACACAACGTTTTAAAAGGCAATGAGAGTAAAATAATTGGAGGGTTTAAATCGTACCTTAATAGGTATAAACGTGCTGCTAAACGTCCTGATGTTGAACGCAATAAGCAATTTTGCAGATTCTCTGCATTACAATATTTTCATAAAGAGTTAAAAATAGAAGTGAGTTAACTGGTCCCAGGTGGAGCTTTTTTTATTTCATTTTACTTCATTAAGATGGGCCCCTCCTTTTTTTAGTTTGCAACGGTTCGATTAGTTACTGCAATGAATATAAGGGTTGATACAATCATCTTTTAATCTATTTACAAGGGGTATATCTGTCACCTCTATTTGTGAAAATAGACTCACTGAGGACTGAAACATCATCAACTAATTCATTGTAAAAACCAATCTTATAAACACTTACTTACTTACTTCACCTCTAAATCTTCCCTAATCTGTTTTTTATAACGATAATAAGTAGTTCTATCAATGCTGAGTAGTTCTAATACCTCACTATCTTTAAGAGCTCCATTGAATGACTTCGATAATTTGATAATCTTAGCCTTCTTGGTTTCAATCTTTGATCCTATTGCTCTACCTATGACCTTACCATTAACTTTAGCAGTAATAATCCCTTCAATTGTACGTTGTTTAAGGTCCTGAACTTCCTTTTCAGATTGCTTTTAAGCAATCTCAATCTGTTGTTTTGCCAATAGTTTAAGTGCCTTAGTCACGCCCTCTAACACCGCATTTACAACGTCATTATCTGTCATTCCTAATTTAGCATGGTCTAACTGTTGCTTATACACTGACGTATTGATATGTGGTTCCTTGATGAACACTAGCTCAACCCCTCTATCAAATAGATCCATGTAATCTTTTACGCCATCTTCAGCATTACGACTCATACGTGAGACTGAATCAAAAATAATCATATCGCCTTGCTTAACACGTTTAAATAGTTTAGTCCATTCCTTACGGTCTATCGTAGTCCCTGTGTGGGTTTCATTGATTAGTTTAGCACCAGGATGTAATTTTAAGATATTTCTATTCTGGCGGTCTATATTTTGTTTATTCGTTGAGATACGCGCATATCCATAAATCATAATCAAAACTCCTTAAATTTGTATGTATTTTGTTTGCATTTAAACGTTTGTTTTATCCTCTCTAAGACGTTTTTGCACGCCCCCTTTAAAATACACTAAATTAATTATAAAAAATCAGATATGTGATATTTTTACCCTTTTTCGGCATGATAGATTTTGTTTTTCATAGTTGCTCTTAACAATCACATTTTCAAGACATAAAAAGAGCTTCTAACACAGTATCTATCCACTGTTGTTTGTATTACATAAAAGGGTTATAATGGAAATGTTTAAAAGGTGGATTAGAGAGGGATAGTGATAAAAATGTATATTTTATTTAAAAATCAGACAACATTAACTAAAAAAACTTATATAGAAGTCGCTCTATCATCAAACAAAACCCTTATAAGTTTTATAATATTTTTCACAGCGTTTGGATTCATTGATATAGGGTATGAATCTTATATGTTTAAAGAATACATATTATTTCTATATTGTGCCGGGGGAGCCATCGTTGCATTCTGTACGCCTTTTTACATTTATCGTTCCCAAGGTATAAAAAATTATAAAAATCAGATGCTTCTATCAGAAGGAAGAGAGCCTAAAGTTAATATAACTATTTATGAAGATTCCCTTACCTTTAATAGGTTTATTCCAACAATAAATGAAGATAAAACGAGATATAAAAGCGAAGCGGAAACAAGTATCAAACACGATAAAATTACTGTGGTACATAACCTTAAAGAACATTTTGTTATCGTTTATGCGAATCAAATCTATCTCCCAATACAAAAGACGGGATTTACAAAAGGATCATCTGAGGAGTTTGAAGAGTTCCTTCTCAAAAAAAATATAAAGGTGAAGCGGAAAATAATTTAAACTGTAAAACAAGTACAATAATAAAAAATACGACATGAGTTAATTAATTTTAAACTTATGTCGTATTTTTTATTATTGTACTTGTTTCATTATTTATCTGATTTAACTATTAAAGCAAATGCAGTCAATACTGTTGCAGGGACCCATCCACCACCAGCTGCTCCTGCCAGGCATGATGCGAATATAAGAGCGTAAGTAACCGCAGAAGCCGCCCTATGACGTTTTGCTGTAGTTGTAATGTAATCTACATTTTCTTCTGCTGTGTCTTTAAGAGGCTCGGTGTTACGAATTGGAACGTGGAGTAAACCAGGCTGTTGAATATCGGGGTGAACAGTAATTGTTAACTGTTGATAGACCGTAGTTTCTAAATTTTCGAATACTTTTGTTTCTGCAACTTCTGCGATAATATTAAAAACCCCGTTGTCTAAATTAAATGTCAATGTAATTTCATCACAATTCAATGCTCCTAGGTTCATATTAGAAAGTGTAAGTACAAGCCCCTCACGACTAATGTTAACCTCGACCTTCTCTTGCGTAAGTGTGATATCTAACAGTTCATCAGCCATTTGTTCAGGAGTAAGTGCTAAATCAAGAACTTTCTTGACATCGAAAATATTTGTAATTTTAGGAACAAGCGAAACTTCACCATACACAATAACGTGTGGACGCCAAGGTATCGTACCAGGGATCTCAAAAAGCTTTTCTTTATGATTAAATCCTTTAAAATCAACATCATAACCTTCAAACAATCCATTCTCAGATGCGAATTTAAGAATTTGTTGATATCGAACCTCTGTCATAATCATGTCTACAAAACGATCCCATCCTGCATCTAATGTACGATGAGGGCAGTATTTTCCACTCCAATCTTGATGTTTACGGATTCTATCAATTGGAATGTTGAATTTATCCATTAATGATGCAATTAATTTAGCAGCATTTTTTTCTGCTTTATCAAATTTTTCTCCACCGTATTTTGAATAACAAATTTCTACTGCAATTGATTTTCGATTTCCAGTACCTTGACCACCATCTCCAGAGTGCCACCCATTACGGTTTAATGGTAAACCTTGAATTGCTTCTTGATCGTCTACTGCGAAATGGTAAGATACCTCATCATTATTATTATGCATAAATGTAATTTCATTGTATGCTGAAGCTTGGTTGTAAGTATTATGAACAGTGATATATGTTGGATCCATTGGATAAGGACACTTAATACTATACTTACTCTCTGGTGGCAATATTTCTCGGACTTTTAAATTTGGCACACCATCAATCCCACTTGACCCCGTTCCGCTATCACCAGAACCATCTTCTCCTGCTGAAGCTGGGCGGATTAATCGACCAGACATTAATAAATTCAATAATTTATTATTTTGATCTGCAGTACCAGCATAA
>NZ_CALIOS010000004.1:0-20402 GCF_938044715.1 uncultured Turicibacter sp. | reverse complement strand
TTATTACAAAAGATGCTAATGGTAATTTTGTATCCGCATTACCTATTCGTCTGATTTACACAGTAGGATTAAAATCAGATGTAAGTCCAGGAACGTATTATACTAATGCATTTAACGAAGTAACTAAAACTCCGTTAACTACTGCCACGTTTACGGCTGCATCAGACAATCCATATTACCTAAATGGATATAGTCATACAGATTCTAAAGAGAATAATGTGACGTCGACTGCTGATTATTATACAAGTATGAATTTAAATACAGATACAAGACTTATGACGACATTACTTGGAAATAACGGAAAAGTTACTTTAATTAATCCTACTACATCTGTGACAGCGACTAAAGTGTGGGATGATGAAAATAATCAATATGGTCTTCGTCCAGAAAGTATTTCCGTGCAGTTATATGAAAATGGTACGACTAAAATTGGTGATTCTGTAGAAGTAAGTGGATCAGAAGATGTCACAGCAAATTGGACGTATACATGGCCTGACCTGCCAACGATGTGTGAAGAGAATCGAGCATGTAGTTATTCAGTTAAAGAGGAAACTGTACCTTACGGGTATGAAGTGAGTTATGTTGATTCGTTAACAATAAAAAATACTTTAAAAACGATATCTAAAACGGTTGAAAAAGTATGGGTTGATAATGGAGATGAGTTCCGTGAGAATATTTGGGTGCAATTATATCAAGGTGATACTACATTCGGTGATCCGGTTGAATTAAAGGCGTCTGATGATTGGAAGTATACATGGAGTAAACTTCCAAAGATGTGTGCAGATAATCGAGAATGTGTTTACTCAGTTAAAGAGGTCACAGAGTTATCTAATTATGTGACATCATATAGTGAGGATACGTTTACGATTACTAATACGTTGATTCAAGGGACATTAAATATTGAGAAGACAGATAAAGATAATATTGCTTTAAAGGATGTCGAATTTTTGCTTCAAAAGCAAAATGCTGATGGATCTTGGACTGAGGGTCAAAAATTAACGACGGTTTCTAATGGTCAGGTTCAAATAACTGATTTATTGGTTGGACGTTATTGTTTAACTGAGACGAAGACAAATGAAAACTATCAGTTACTGGATTCTGTAATTGAATTCAATATTCCGTATGATGTAACAACAGTAAGTAAGCCAAATGGTGTGACGTTTGAAACATCAACTAGTGAAGAGCATCGACCAATTATTACAATCAAGGTGACGAATCATAAGAATGGAATTTTTGAAAATCTACCGGCAACGGGTGGAAAAGGAATCACAATGTTTATGATAGGGGGATCAGCTTTAAGCGGGCTAGCTATCTCTTTATATATAAGAGCAGAACGTAAAAACAAACGTTCCGCTAAATTATAAAAAAGTGAGGGAATTTGATGAAGCGATGTAATGTATTGAAAAAGTGTTTTGCTGTAATGATGAGCTTAGCCTTATTATTAACGATGATCCCAACAAGTGTTTTTGCGGAAACGACAGACAAATCACCTGTGATTGATGGGTCAAAGACAGGGACATTAACGATTAATAAGTATGATAGTAAATATCAAGAGGATGATCCTGATACTGAGGACAATGAAGAGATTAAAATACCGATTGAGGGGGTTACGTTTACAGCGTATAAAGTGTTTAATATTGGTAGTGATGCATCAGGTAATATTACTTATAGCATTGTGAGTGAATTTGAATCATTTTTTACTGATAATGGTTTAACAGTTAAAAATGTAACTCAAATGGATGGAGAAGATCTTGAAAATCTAGCTGGGAAGTTAAAAACATTTATTAGTTCTAATAGTAGTGTTAAGAGTACTTCAAAAACAACTAATGATTTAGGACAAGCTGTATTTTCTAATTTAACATTAGGATATTATTTTGTTGATGAAACGGCTTATCCTGATCAAGTTGTAACACCTTCTGCTCCTTTCTTTGTATCTATTCCAATGACAAATGAAGCAGGAACTGAATGGGTATATGATGTAGTTGCAAACCCTAAAAACGTAACATCAACAACTCAAAGTGGATTAACTTTAACGAAATACGGTAAAGTTGGTAATGCTGAACAAGTTGTTTTACCAGGAGCAACATTTAAATTAGAAAAACAAAATGCTGATGGTTCTTGGAGTGTTGTAGAAGAAGCAGAAGCATTAGTGACAGATGGTAAGGGTCAAATTTCAGTAGCTAACCTAACTCGTGGTAAATACCATTTTGTTGAGACCGCTGCACCAGAAGGATATATCGTTGATAAAACAAAAAATTATGAATTTGAAGTGGTTTGGAATGAAGCGAATAACCAATTAGAATATGTTTATAATGGATCTCAAAGTTCATCTTTAAATATCAAAGTTACAAATGAAAAACCTACAGTCGATAAAGTAGTAAATGGAGATTTAAGTGCTAATATTGGAGACACTGTTTCTTGGAAAGTTACTGCTACTGTTCCGTCAACTATTAAGGATTTAAAAACTTTCACTATCACTGATACATTAAGTGATGGATTAACTTATACAGCTGATAGCCTAGTTGTTACACACAATGGAAACCCATTAGAAAAAGATACTGACTATACATTATCAGTCGAAGGTCAAGTGATTAAAGTGATTTTAGTCCCAGCTAAATTAACAGCTTTAAAGGATGTTGTGGTTACTTATAAAACAACATTGAATGAGAATGCTGTTGTAGGGACTGACGGAAATAAAAATGATGTTGTATTAGATTATTCAACTTCAACTGGAACAGATAGTGAAACAAAACCAACTAAACCTGAAACTGACCCAAAAGTTTATACATTTGGATTAA
This sequence comes from uncultured Turicibacter sp., assembly GCF_938044715.1. NCBI lineage: Bacteria > Bacillati > Bacillota > Erysipelotrichia > Erysipelotrichales > Turicibacteraceae > Turicibacter > uncultured Turicibacter sp. The sequence continues at coordinate 17,604 of NZ_CALIOS010000004.1, read as the reverse complement.
ATTTAACGAAAAAAGATAATGCAGGTACATTGTTAGATGATGCAGAATTTAAATTATGTAATGATGAAGCAACACCTAAATGTACAACATTTAAAACAGTTGATGGTGTGATTAACTTTACTGGTTTAGCAGCGGGGAATTATGTGTTAACAGAGGTAAAAGCACCAAATGGTTATAATTTATTAAAATCACCAATTAACATTACAATTACTGCGACATACGAAAATAATGGAAAAGATTTAGCCTCAGTGACAGCAACAGCTGACTCTAAAGACTTAAACTATAATAACGAAACAGGTTATTTTGAAATTACGGTTTTAAATAATAAAGGATTCCAATTACCTGCAACTGGTGGTATGGGAACTGTTATTTTTACAATTGGTGGGTTATCTTTAATGGCACTTGCTAGTGGAGCTTACGTTGCTTCTAAACGTAAAGAGTCTAAATAAGAAGAATAAACTAGGGACAGTGCAGCTGTCCCTTTTTTTGAAGGTGAAAGGTTGTCGATCATGAAGAAGCAGTGGATTTTTGTTTTGCTTTTTATTGTAGGGATTGGAATTATGCTCTATCCGACTGTGAGTAATGTGTTAGCTTTATTTACGCAGTCTCGTGTTATTTCAACGTATCAATCGACGGTTTCAAATATGAGTCTAGATGAGATTCAGATTGAGCGCGAACAGGCCGTTAGTTATAATAATCAACTATCGGGAGAGTCGGATGAAGTAATTGAAGGGATTAGTTATTTGGATTTATTGAATGTCGGAGAAGTGATGGCGTATATTGAAATTCCTTCTATTGATGTTTATTTACCCATTTATCATGGAACAAGTGATGCGGTTCTTCAAAAGGGAATCGGTCATATGGATAAGACGTCGCTACCGGTTGGGGGGCGAAGTACGCATGCTGTTTTGACAGGTCATACCGGGTTACCGAAGGCAAAATTGTTGACGGATTTAACGAAAGTTGTGGTCGGGGATCAATTTTATATTCATTCGCTTGATGAAGTATTGGCGTACGAAGTCGATCAAATTAAAGTGGTACTGCCAGAAGAGACGGATGATTTGAGTATTGAAGCGGGACAGGACTATGTCACGTTAGTGACTTGTACGCCATATGGCATTAATACACACCGCCTTTTAGTTCGAGGAACACGAGTTCCTTATGTGGAACCTGAGAGTAAAACGACTGAGGTTTCAACGACGATGCCAAGTTTAGCAGAGACTGAAGAGCCAATATCAACGACTTCTCAGGTGAATTATGGGCCAATTTTCATGGGATTAGGTGTGGTGGTAGTTGGCTTTGTAGTGTTCATCATTCGAAGAAGAGGGTGATGATGGATGAAAAAAATATTATTTTTAAGTCTTTTTATTGTAGGGTTGGTTATTTTTTGTTATCCATTTGTGAATGGTTTTGTAAGTGAGGTTCAGATGGAACAATCCATTGAAACTTTTAAATTACAACGACAAGAGAGCGAAGAGTCAGATGCTGCGATAGAGAAGAGTAGCATTGAGTTATTACGCGAAGAGATGGAAGCCTATAATGAGCAGATTTATCAAAATAAACAAGCTGAATTAGTGGATCCTTTCTCGTATGAACAAAGTAGTTTTGATTTAAGAAAGTATGGTTTTGCTGATAACTTGATTGGTTATGTCACGATTCCTAAAATGGAGATTGAGTTGCCGATTTATTTAGGCGCAAATCCAGATAACTTAGAAAAAGGTGCTGTCCATTTATCTCAAACTTCTTTACCTCTTGGGGGTGAGAATCGAAATACGGTTATTGCTGCGCATCGAGGATGGAGAGGAAAGACGTTATTTAAAAATATTAACCGATTAACGTATGGTGATGAGATTAGTATTACGAATTTATGGGAAACGATTACTTATGAAGTGGTGGATATTGAAATTGTATGGCCAGATGAAATTGATAAAGTTTTAATTCAAGATGGACGCGATTTAGTGACTTTAATGACGTGTCATCCTTATGGAAAGAATTCGCAACGTTACTTGGTTTATTTAGAACGAGTAGAAAAAAACTAGAACGGATTGATTCGAGTTCTAGTTTTTTTTATACGTTTTTTTTAGGTGAAAATATTCTTCAATCTAGTAGTAGACATTCGAGAATAAGAGTGGTAAATTTAGTATGATTGGAGGATATTTAATGAAGTGGAGCTGTGAAAAGTGTGCAAAATTAAATAGACAAAAAGCGAATTTTTGTCAGGCATGTGGTGAAAAAAAGACGGCATATGTCGTACCAGCAGATAAATTAACGAGAAACTCTTTTTTTATGTTAAGCTCATATGCTAATAGTTTGCGAGTTTTAGCTATTGGAGGGTCTTTGTTTGGATTGATTCTGATACTCAATCAAATTCTTCATGAAGAAGATTTAATGATGGCAAGTATGATTGGATTTGGAATGATGGTAGTCATTATTCTTTTTTTAGGGCTAGCAGAGATTTTAGATTGGATGGTACAAGTTGAAAAAGAAAATTATCAAATGGCTAAAGCAATTGAAGAGTTAACGAATGTCAATAAAGAAATTTTAAATTGGCTTAAAGTAAAAAAAGAATAGATAAGAAACTTAAATGAAAAGAGTTTAGAATGAGTCTAAATTCTTTTCATTTTTTTGTTATTAGATAATTGAGTATAGACAACTTTGACGGGGTCATAATAATCAAGGGTATTTAGGTCAAATAAAAAGCTTTAAATTTTTTTGAAATCATATTGACTTTTAAGAAATCAAAGCCTATAATACTAATATCAGTAATGATTACTGTTTCTATTTTAGAGGAGGAATGTAAAATGTCATTAATCGGTACTCAAATTATGGATTACAAATTACAAGGTTATCAAAACGGGGAGTTCAAAGAATTCACTGCTGAAGCAGCTAAAGGAAAATGGGCTGTTTATGTATTCTATCCAGCAGATTTCACTTTCGTTTGTCCAACTGAATTAGGAGATTTAGCAGATAAATATGCTGAGTTCAAAGAAGCAGGATGCGAAATCTACTCTGTCTCAACAGATACTCATTTTGTTCACAAAGCATGGGCTGATGCATCTGAAACAATCGCTAAAATTCAATATCCAATGTTAGCTGACCCAACTGGAAAATTAACTCGTGCATTCGGAGTTATGATCGAAGAAGAAGGTATGGCTTTACGCGGAAGCTTCGTTGTTAACCCAGAAGGTGTTATCAAAGCTTACGAAATCCATGACAATGGAATCGGACGTGATGCAGACGAATTATTCCGCAAAGTACAAGCTGCTCAATTCGTAGCTGCTCACGGAGACCAAGTTTGCCCTGCAAAATGGAAACCAGGACAAGAAACATTAACACCAAGCTTAGACTTAGTAGGTAAGCTATAAGAAAAAAGGTTGAGTCGAGCGGTTATCATCTTGTAAAAGTGAATTCTCACCGGATTGTTCGAATTGTGAACAAGGAGAGGGAGAAGAACTTTATAGAGATGTTGCTCGATGAAACTAGATTGATTATAAAAAGCTGAGATTGGCGCTTAACACACGCAGAACCCTAAAGGATAACTTTTTACTAAGCTTCGCTACACTTAGCTAGTAATTGTAAAAGTCGTTTCTGCTATCGTTGACTCGGGGTTTGAGTCAGCAGATAGTAGTAGACTTTATAGAGAAACTGCTGCTTGAAGCTGGATTGGTAGATAGGCCTTTATACAAAGTCCTGATAGGTGATGTATAAAACAAAGCTATAATCAGGCTAGGTAAATCAAGAGGTTAGTAACATTTTATAAGAATAAGGAGATTTCCTCCTTATTCTTATAAATATACTAATAGAAAATGATTTCAATAAAATTGTATAATATTGTAATATTCATTATAAATGTGTGATGAGAGGAACTGATTTAAGTCCCTTTGATCGTTATTTATAATAACGAAAAGATAAAGAAGCATTTAAATGAAGAGGTGTGCGACTCATCATTTAAGATAAGAGAATGTAAATGTGGATAATGGAGGAAATATCCCCAGAGAAAAATTTCTAAGTTGAACGAGTTCAACAGAAATTTTAAATCTCCGGGATTCCCTAAAGGATTAAGCTATTCTAAAGCTCAAAAAATCTCGCCAAGAATAGCTATAAAACTCCCTCTTGGTTTCACTACGTTTAATCACAATAACTATAAGAAGAGAAGAATTATAAGGAGGAAATAAAAATGAATAAAACAATTTATGATGTTATTATTATTGGTGCTGGAGCAGCTGGGATGTCTGCTGGGATTTATTCTGGACGTGCGAAAATGAAAACGTTAGTGTTAGAGCAAGGTTCTGCTGGGGGACAAGCGAAAACAACAAATGAAATCGTCAACTACCCAGGGGTACGTCATACAACAGGACCAAAGTTAATGGAAGAAATGCATAAGCAAGCTGAAGATTTCGGTGTGAAATTTACTCAAGCTGAAGTTTTAGAAGCCAACTTAGAAGGTGAAGTTAAGGTTTTAAAAACAACAAATGGTGATTTCCAAACGCGTTCAGTGATTATCGCAACTGGAGCAACTCCACGCCAACTTGGATTCCCAGGTGAAGCAGAATATCGTGGACGTGGGGTAGCATATTGTGCAACTTGTGATGGTGAGTTCTATACAGGTTTAGAAGTATTCGTGATTGGTGCTGGATTTGCAGCAGCTGAAGAAGCGATTTTCTTAACTCGTTTCGCTCGTAAAGTAACAGTTATCGCCCGTGAACCTGAATTCACTTGTGCAAAAACAATCGCTGATAAAGTATTAGCTCATCCAAAAATTGAAGTTAAATTCAACACTGAAGTAGTAGAAGCGACTGGGGACGAATTATTACGTCGAGTAAAATTCATCAATAATCAAACTGGAGAAACTTTTGAACATGTAGCGTCAGAAGAGGATGGAACTTTTGGAATCTTCATCTTTGCAGGATACGTGCCACAAACAAAAGTATTTAATGGTTTAGTTGATATGGACCGTCAAGGATATATCATCACGGATGAAAATATGCACACAAGTGTAGAAGGAGTTTATGCAGCCGGAGACTTACGTCCAAAAATGTTACGTCAAATTGTAACAGCTGTATCTGATGGAGCCATCGCTTCTTTAGAAGCTGAAAAATACGTAGCTCATGAAAAAGAACGTTTAGGAATTGTTGAAGAAGAAGTTGTAGAAGAGGCTCCTAAACAAGAAGTTAAACAACCTGAAGCGCCAAAAGCGGCTCCAGTTGGAGGACGTTCAGCTTTATTAAATGATGCCTTACGTGAACAAATCGGAACCGTTTTAAGTCGTATGGAAAATAACGTCACTTTAGTCACAATCGTGGATCCATCTAACGAAAAATCAATCGAGTTACGTGACCTTGTGATCGATATTGCAAACTTAGGTGATAAGTTAGAAGCAGTCGTGAAAACTAAAGGTGAAGACCAAGCTCTAGAAGAAAAAGTAAATGCTGATAAATATCCAGTTGTTGCCTTATTAAATAAAGATGGAGAATATTCAGGAGTTAAATTCCACGGAGTACCTGGTGGACATGAGTTAAACTCATTCTTATTAGCTATTTATAACTTAGCTGGACCAGGACAAGCATTAGATGCATCTGTTTTAGAAGCAATCAAAGGAATCGATAAAAAAGTTAACATTAAAGTTGCCGTGTCATTATCATGCCACTTATGCCCAGACGTTGTAGTCGGAGCACAACGTATTGCGATTGAAAATCCAAACGTTGAAACAGAAATGTTAGACATCGCAAACTTCCCAGAATTAAAAACAAAACACAAAGTCATGTCAGTACCATGTATGATCATCAACGATGAAAAGGTAACATTCGGATCAAAATCAATCCAAGATATGATTAATTTCATCGCTTAATTGAATATAGAAAAGGACCAGTCGTAAAGATTGGTCTTTTTAATTTATATTTGATTTAAAATACGGACGAACGGTTAGAATAAGACTAGATATTAAAATGAAGTTTGAGGGATATGCTGATGAGAATAGTCGAATTTCTAGATGATTGGTATTTTTCATATGATGGACATGAAGAGGAATTGGTGAAAATTCCTCATACTCATACGATGATGCCGCCTAATTACTTAGACGCAAAGGCATACCAATTCAAGAGTCTTTATCGTAAATCATTGAGCCTTGCGCCAAGGTTTAAAGGAGAACGTTTTTTCCTAACATTCGATGGGGTGGCGACAACGGCCAAAGTCTTTATGAATGATGAGCTGATTTTTCATCATGAGGGTGGCTATACGCCATTTGAGGTCGAAATTCCCTCAGGTGATATCGAGATTAAGGTAGAGGTCGATGGTGCCGAGCAAGCGCATATTCCACCGTTTGGAGGCGTGATTGATTATTTAACTTATGCGGGGATGTATCGGGAAGTTTATTTGAAGCGGGTCTCATCTGTTTACATTGAAGATATTTTTGTACGCGGATCAGCAAGTAAGGTTATTGACGTCGATGTGACGTTATCATCGACAACGTCAGTTGATAAACTTGATGTCATAATCTCGTATGAAAAAAATGTTGTTCGTGCGATACAGGTACCTATTTTAAATCAGAAGGTGGTTCATTTAACGACGTTGATGAAGCAGGCAAAGCTTTGGGATTTAGAGCATCCTTATTTATATACGGTTGAGGTTCGATTGAAAAAAGGAGATGAAGTCATAGATGTGGCGTCAACTCGTTTTGGATTTCGAGATGCACAGTTTAGAAGTGATGGCTTTTATTTAAATGATCAATTAGTGAAATTGGTTGGATTAAGTCGCCATCAGTGTTACCCCGGTGTTGGGGATGCGATGCCAAGATTATTACAAGAGCGTGATGCAGAAATTTTGAAGCAGGAACTCGGGTTGAATATGGTACGAACGTCTCATTACCCGCAGTCGAAACATTTTTTAAATCGTTGTGATGAACTAGGATTATTAGTTTTTGAGGAAGTTCCAGGCTGGCAATCTATTGGTGAGAGTGAATCATGGCACTATTTAATGCTTCAAAATGTTCAGGATATGATTTTAAGGGACCGAAATCATCCAAGCATTGTGCTTTGGGGAGTGGGAGTTAATGATTCATCTGATGACGAGTCCCTTTATACAAAGGCCAATCTACTGGCTCATGACCTGGATCCGACTCGTCAAACAGGAGGTGGAGGTCAGTTTGGGCATCCTCAATTATTTGAAGATGTTTACACGTTTGATGATTTTTCAAATGCTCCACTTTTAAGTACGAAAAAGGTGGTAAAGGATTCGAAGATTCCTTATTTAGTCAGTGCCCATACCGGTCATATGTATCCGACGAAACGTTATGATAATGAGGAACAGCGATTAGAGCAGGCGATGCGTCATGTTAAAGTGATGAATAAGATGATGGGAAGTAAACGAATAAGTGGAGCTATTGGATGCTGTTTGTTTGATTATCCAACGCATATGGAGTTTGGAAGTGGCGATGGCATGTGTTATCACGGGGTGCTTGATTTTAATCGCATTCCAAAGTTGTCAGCTTTTGTTTATGCTTCACAGCAAGAAAAGATTCCCGTTATGGAGGTCGGAACAAGCTTTAATATTGGGGAGCATGCTGGTGGGATACTCGGTCCGATTTATGTGTTTACAAATTGTGATTATGTAAATTTATTTAAGAATGATGTGTTAATTAAAGGATTTTATCCAAATCACAGGGAGTTTAAGTATTTGAAGCATCCTCCTATTTTAATTGATGATTTGATTGGAGATATGCTTCAGGAAGAGGAAGGAATGACGAAGTGGGATGCGGATAATGTTAAAAAGGTGTTGATGGCATCTTCGATGCATGGCATGAATTTACCACCTCGCTATAAGTTACGAATGGCGATTGCCATCCTTCGATATGGAATTAGTGTTGAAGAAGAGATGGGGATGTATGGAAAGTATGTCGGAAATCTCAAAGATTCGCACACGGTGTATCGACTAGCAGGATATAAAGGCGGACAGTTGGTGAAGACGAAGTGTTTGGGATCAGTGAGAAATCCAAGGTTGGTGGCAAAGGCTGATTATGAGGTGGTGCCTCTTCATGAGACGTATGAGATAAATCGAATTGTGGTTCAGGTGAGGTGTGAGAATGGGAATGTGTTGCCGTATGCATTTGATAGTTTAAGAGTTGAAACGCTAGGTCCGATTGAATTGGTTGGTCATGCACCAGCCATTGTTGGAGGAGCAGCTGCGATTTATGTGAAAACGACAGGTAAGGGAATGGGGGATGTGATGATTAGAAGCGGGCAGTTTGGGGATTGTGAAGTTGAGTTTGCAATTATTTAAAAGTGTATTTAAATAGTAGAAAATCTGTTATAATTAGTAAAAATAAATAAAATATAGGAGAGTATTAGGATGAGAATTGTTAATCCACGACGATTTACGATAGCTTGTATCGTCTTTATCATATTGATTGGGCTGTTAGGATACGGTATTTATCGTGGAGGGATATGGGTTATTACGATGATTAGTGCACCATTTCAACAGAATCGTTCAATGGTGACTGAACTGGTTCAAGAGGACCTTTTGGTGAGTAATCCAGTGATTGTGCCTGTTGAAGTTGAAGACGTAGTTGATCCTTTGGTTGCGGAATTAGAATGGGTTTCAAGATTTGTCGTCGGGTGCGAAACAACGGTCTTGCTTGAAGGTGGCATCGCGAGTTTAACGTTTGAGGTCATTCCTAAGATGGCGTTGAATTATTATCCAAGAAATGAAATGACAAGCCGAATTTACAAACAAACGTTAAAGTTGTTACGTGATATTTCAAAGATGGAGCATGTCAGTGAGCTTAAACAGCTAGATATTCTCTACCTTGACAATCGTTTTACAAGTATTGAAAATCCAGTTGGAGAAGTCATGTTATTAAGTTTTGATAAGGATGCGATTGCTAATAAAGATTGGAACGCGGCGTCGTGGGTTGAAATAGAAAATTATATGAGTCAGTAGAACTCGTGAGCAAAAGCTTGCGAGTTTTTTATTTGACTCAATTTGAGCAGATAGTTAGTCATTAATTATTTTTGAAAAATAAAACTGATTTTGGTATAATTTGTCGTAGGAAAGTGGGGGAGAACGATGTACCTATTAATTGGTTTAGGTTTATGTATGCTTATGTTAGTGTTGACCGTTTTATTAACGTTAAATGCTGTTCATTTAGAGGAAAGATTCAATAAGTTAAGAAAACGTAGTTCAAATTAAAAAAGTCGCTCAAAGTTTGAGCGACTTTTTTTATCGTCTTGTTACGATTTAGTAAAAGATCAGGACGACTCAAGCCATCATTTAGATGAATGACGTATTAATCCAGTTACTTAGATGAACGAGGTTTGTGATTAAGAAGAAGATTAGAATTAAACTAATGGTCAAATTGATGAGGCGCAGAATCCGGCGATCATCGATTTGTTGGATCCGATAGAGGAGGTATCCAAGGAGTCCAACAGGTAGAAGGATTTTAAGAAAGATAATACCGAAAGGATTTCCGAATAAAATGGCGTTGAATCCGTTCGTAGCAGGCTGAAAGTTAGCGTTAAATAAAATCATCCCAAGCATTAAATCGATAATATTTAGGATGTATATGAGCCCAAGCTTGTGAGCAATTGTTTTGAATTCATAGTTTTTTAAGTAAAGAATCATCATAACTCACTCCTTTTTTAGTTTGTGAGTTTGTTATGGATGATTTTATGAAAATTAATCAAAACGGCGTGAAAATTTTTCACGCCGTTTTAATATGAGTGGAATCACAGTAGGTGAGAAGGTCATCTCTAATCGTTCCCGCTACCGATTCACTTACCAAGACAATTAAAATATCGCCAGAATGGAGCAGCGTATTTCCCCTTGGAATAATCTCCTCATTTCCTCGCTTCACACTGACTAGCAAACAATTTTCAGGCAACGCCAAATCCTTCACACATTTTCCATCAATAAAAGAATCGAAGAAAATAGGGACTTCGAGCAAGGTTTTGGTTTCACACATGGCCTCATTTGAATCTGTTTGACTGCTTTTTAAAATACGATGCAGAAGGGTTTCATAAACCGGCTCACTTCTAAATAATTCAGCTACTGTATAAGAAATGAGTGAGATTAAAGACAGTGACAGTAAATGTGAAAATGAGCCAGTCATCTCAGTAATTAAAATAATCCCAGTCATAGGGGCTCTGACAATTGCTGTAAAATAACCGGCCATCGCGAGAATGATAAAATTTTGAATAAACTGTTCATCGATTCCAAAATAAGCAGATAAGACATTTCCAAAAAGCGCACCAGTTAAAGCTCCGAGCACGAGTAATGGGAAGAAGATGCCTCCTGGTACTGAAGAGCCAAAGCTAATCATTGAAAAAATAAACTTACTCATCAACAAAATCAAAATAAAGGCAATTGTAAAATTTCCTTCCGTCAAACTTTCAACCAGTGAGTGCCCCCCTCCTAAAACTTCAGGCAACACAAACAGTAAAACACCGGCCATTAAAAAGGGAATGAGAGGGCGATATTGTTTTTTTAGCCACGTCATAGAGTCGTAAGTATCTAATGTTTTTTCCGTTATTTTATTATAAAAGACCCCACATAAGCCGGTTATGATTCCAAGAATAACGATAAGTCCATAAGATGTCAGTGGAATGGTTTCAAGTCGATTAAACTGAAAAACAGGTTTTAATCCAAAAAAGTGTTTAGAAATAAAGTCAGCGGTTAGTGATGCAGACATGGCGGACACTAGAATGAGTGGTGAGAAATGTTTGTGAACTTCTTCTAGTGAAAACATGACACCCGCAAGAGGGGCATTAAAAGCGGCAGCAAGTCCTGCACTAGCACCACTTGTGATTAGGTATTTTTCCTCGATATTTGGGCGTTTAAATAGGCGGCTCATCCACTGTGCAGTTGCAGCTCCGAGTTGAATAGAAGGCCCCTCCCTTCCAACAGATAACCCGGCTCCTATACAAAGGGTTCCACCGATAAATTTACGAATTAACACAGACACTGGATTCATATTCAGTTTATTAGCAAGCACCCCTTCCACTTGTGGAATTCCAGACCCGCAAATCATGGGATCTTTAATCATGAGCCGTCCCACGAAAAGGGCAGCGAGAACTAATAAAATAAACCATCCTCCAATCATCCATAATGGTTGATTCAAGGTGATGAGCTGTCTAATATGCTCAGCTTTTTCTAAGATCATTCGATAAAAAACAACCATGAATCCAGAGGCTATCCCAACTAAAATCCCTTGCATAGCTAATTTTAATTTTAAATGGTCAAACTGCGTGATGAGCCCCCTTATCGAAATTCTATCATTCATAATAGGCCCCCTTCCTAAGATTTTCGTCCTTATTATAGTTCCTCGTGAAATGAAATTCAAGGAGTTTTACAAAAATAGGTAAATGTGATTATGAAGTTAATTTTGTATAACTGGTTGACATTCTCAAATAATAAGACTAAATGTAAAAAGTAGGTGAACTTTATGGATATCTTTCGCGTTTTTAAAGGAAAGAAAAATACAAAAGCCCCTGAGCATCAGCCAAAAAAGATTCCTTTATTTAAGCAGATAGATAAAAATACAGAAAAAATTAAACAGGATTTAGGAAATGCTAATGATTTAATTGTTCGGGAATTTGAATTAAAAGGCGTATCAGGCTTAAAAGGAATTGTTCTTGGAATTGATGGGTTAATTGATAGTAATCAAGCCGAGGATTTTATTGTTCGTGTTTTAATGATTGATTTATCTCTAGTAGGTGATAGTGGAGAAAAAGATCGACCGTTACAAACCTTTAAAACGATTTATCAATCACGTATTAGTATGATGTCGGCAAGTTGCGGCGAAGATTATACGGATCTATACGATAAATTATTGACAGGACAAATTATTGTCATCTTAGATGGGGTTGCTCAGTTTATGGCCTTTGACTGTAAAGGATGGCAAATGCGCTCCATTACAGCACCTGAAACAGAGATTGCCACACGCGGACCAAAAGATTCTTTTGTTGAGACTATTCGCGTGAATACAGCGCTTGTTCGTCGTCATATTAAGGACCCACGTCTTCGATTTGATACGTATAAAGTCGGAACAAGTTCTCAAACAGATGTCTTTGTCGTCTATCTTGAAGGGGTGGTAAATAAAGAATTCGTTGAGATTGCAAAGCAACGAATTGAAGCGATTGATATTAGCTGTATCACGGATAGTAGCCAGTTGATGCAATTAATTGAAGATCATCATTGGACCGTTTTTCCACGTTTGATTGAAACCGAGCGCCCCGATAAGGTAACGGCCGCTATTGTACATGGTGCGATTGCCATTATGGTCGATAATACACCGTTTCAAATCATTGCCCCCTCTTATTTTCCAATGATGTTTCAAACGGCCGATGATTACTATAATCGTCCGGTTATTGCAATGTTTGAACGGTTACTTCGTTACTTAGCGTTTATGATTGTTATTTTGATTCCAGGTCTTTATATCGCGATTTCAACGTATCATCAGGAAATGATTCCAACCGTTTTACTGGTGACGATTATCGATCAACGGAGTGCCAATCCATTCCCTACCATTGTTGAAACGTTAATCATTATGACCTTATTTGAAATTTTACGGGAAGCTTCCGTTCGTAAACCAAAAGCCATTGGGGATTCGATGACCATTGTGGGTTCATTAATTATCGGACAAACGTTAGTTCAAGCAGGACTTGTTTCCTCGATGGTGATTATTATTGGTTCATTAACGGCTATTTCTTCTTTTATTTTATCAAATATTCGTTTAAATAATGCGGTTCGAATTTTAAGCTTTGTGTTCATGTTACTCGGTGCAGCATTTGGTTTATATGGGATTACCCTTGGATTCCTTGCTCTGATTCTGCATTTATGTAGTCTAACGACCTTTAATCAACCTTTTATGGCACCGATTGCGCCTTTTAATTTACATGATCAAGAAGATCAATTTATTCGTTTACCGCTTTCTTGGATGAAATATAGACCGAAAATTTTTAACTCTCCAGATCGTGTCCAACACAATCTAGAAAATCCAAAACGAGAAGAGGAGGTATAAGATGAAACGGTTGTTTATCTTAGTTATGATGTGTTTTTGTTTAACCGGATGCGCCCATAAAATTGAAATGAGCAATATTGGACTTGTGGCAGGGCTTGGAATTGATAAAACATCAACGGGATATTTGATGACAGCCCAAGTGGTTAATCCAACTTCGATTGCCGGTAATCATCAAAATACACTTCCAATCGTAACGATTCAAGCTGAGGGGAGTACGATATTTGAGTCGTATCGTCGATTATCAAATTTGACTTCTAAAGTGCTATATTTGCCTCATCTAAGCGTGATTGTCATTGATGAAAACATTGCCAAAGATGGCATTAATGATGTATTAGATGCTGCTCTTCGCAATGTTAAAATTCGTCCTAATATTTCCTTAGTCGTCGCAAAAGAAACCATGGCTGCAACGGTTTTATCAACGTTAGCTCCAAACGAGACGATTCCGATTAATCAGTTAAATTCTTTAACGAACATGTGTCATGTGTGTACCGGAAGACAAGTCAGTTATAACTTATATGATGCGATTAATATGGTAAATGCTAGAGGAGTAGAGCTCGTTTTAAATAGTGTTGAAATTAAAAGTAATGACCCAAGTGCTGGGGAAAATGTTGATAATATTTTAGAGGTTAATTCCCCTAGTCAATTTGAGGTTAATTATTTAGCGGCTTTTAAGCAAGATAAGTTTGTTGGCTATTTAAATAGTCATGAGGCAGAGTTCTATAATGTTTTGATGGATAATGCCGAACGTTATGTCGTGAATGCCGTTGTTGATGACTATAATATTACGTTTGAAGCACGAGGGACTAAAACGGACATTAAGCCAAATATGGATGAAAATAAGGTATCCGTTAAATGTGAAGTATCAGGTTATATTATGGAAAATCAATATCCAATTGACTTAAGTAAACCTGAGAATCTGACAACGGTTGAAACCTATATCGCACAAGCAATGAAGGAAAATTTAATTCAAGTCATTACGAAAACTCAAACTGAATTTAAGAGTGATATTATTGGAGTAGGATCAAAAATTTATATGAAAGATCCAAAAAAATGGCATGAGTTGCAAGGGTATTGGTCAGACATTTATCCGACATTGACCTTTGATGTTGAAGTAGAAGCTAATATTATATCCGTTGGAGATATTCAAAATCTACAACAAAAATAAAGGGAGGTTAGTCGTGTGAAAACATCACGGATTAGTTTAAATCAGATGTTTACCCTATTAATTCTATACTTAACCGCAAGTGCAACCCTCAGTAATGTTGGACGATTATCTGGACCAAATATTTGGATTGTGATGTTAATTGCGGCTGTTTTGGGTAGTATTTTATTTGTTATTTATCATCGAATTAGTTACTTACATGGATATCAGTCCTTAACGCTAATTCTTCAAGATGTATTTGGAAAGGTTTTAGGAAGCCTAGTGGTGCTAGTCTACTCAGGATATTTTCTTTATATGGGATATCGAATTGTGATTAGTACTGGTAATATGATTCAATTTACTGTCATGGAAGGCGCTAGCATGTTTTTAATTCTTGGATTGTTAGCGTTAGTGATTTGGTATGGAATGATGTTAGGATTTAATACGATTGGACGAGCATCTGAATTGTTATTTTATTTGGTATTAATCAGTTTCATTCCACTTGTTTTAGGGGTGTTTACATCAGGTATCTTTAATTTTGATCATTTTTTTCCGATTTTAGAACATGGGTTCAAAGAAGTAATCCCAGAAATTTATAAAACCACTGTTTTTCCTTACGGTGAATTGATTGCCTTTTTAGTCATTTTCCCTTTAGTGCCTAAAGCTCAGAGTCCAAAAATTTTAAAGGTTGGATTTGCAGCCTTAATTTGCGGAACCATTTTGCTTTTAATGGTAGATATTTTTAATATTGGAATATTAGGTGAGGATTTAGTTTATAACTTTGTTTATCCCTTCTTTAACTCGATGAAGATGGTCGGAGTCAATATCTTTTTTGAACGTCTTGATCCTCTTGCCATTATTATTTTAATGACCACTTGTTTCTTTAAGATTTGTGTTTATTTTTATGCCGGTACTAGCTTAATTAATGGAGTCTTTAAAAAAATAAATCATAAAATTATTTCTTTGCCTATTCTTGTAGTAATGTGTCTATGTGGGGCACATTTCCAAGAAAGCCAAGTTGAAAATTTAAATCAGATTTTAAATGTAAATCCAACTTACCTCTTACCAATCTTTGAATTAGCCATTCCTGTTTTAGTTTGGATTATTAGTGAGATTAAATATCATAAGCATCCTATAGAAAAAAGTGAGACAAATTAGTCTCACTTTTTTCTATTTACGATAAATGGTTGTGGTTGATAAGCGATCGATTTCGTCCCATGATAATTGAATATAATGGGCACTTAAGCGTTCGTTTTCAGAATTAGCTTCTAATAGTTGTTGGCGTGCATCAAGTGATTCAGAATTGAAAATATCATATTCTGCTTGTTTGGATTTAATGGTATATTGATATGCTTTTTGCACATAATCATGTAGCGTTTTTACCTCAGTGTTAGGTAAGGTTAAAGTCGCCATGTTATCCATTTCATTTGTGGCTTGATCAAATAAATTTTGACGAATGCTTTGGTAACCAGAAGTATCTTCTGAGGTACTCACGGCAAATAGTTGTGAAAGATTAGAATCGAGTAGTGCAATGGTGTCTTCGAGGGCCACAATTTTTTTATACATGTAATCAACAAAGTCTTGTTGAGTGGCGAATGTTAAAGCCACTTCTTCTTGAGGAGTTGAAACTTCAGGTGTTTCGGTGGTAGTCGTCGTCTCTTTTGTTGGTGTGTCAGTGGTGGTTAGGGTGTTACTGGTTATAAAGTTCTCGACGGTTTGAGGCGTTGAGACTTTAGATAACGTTGAATCCTGTGAGCATGCACTTAAAAGTAGCGTGAGCATGGCGAAGGATAGGCAATATTTTTTCATGATTTCACCTCAGTAATCAAAATAGTCTTGCTAAATTCTATTCATGAGGTGCTAAAGATATGCGATTATTTTGAATCTGATATTTCTGTAGGAGCAAATTTTGTCCATTTTGATAGATAGCGAAAACGATTGAAAATTCCAAGTTTTTGTTCGTAGGAAACGCCACCGAAATAATCACGTTTAAGAATGTAATTCACTTGCAGGCCAATCATAATGGTATATCCGAGAATAAAGAGCCAAAACAGTAGCATGATGATCACGGATAGGCTCCCATAAAATTTATTATAGTTTGCAATATGGTTGGCATAGAAGGTGAATCCAATTGATGACACACTCCATCCAATTGAGGTGACAAGAGCTCCCGGAATGATTTCACCCACTCTCATTTTGATACTTGGTGCTAAATAGAATAGCGATAAAAAGAAGCTAAAATAACCTAAGAAGCTAATCAGTGATTTAATGATATTAAAAATCAGCAGTAAATGAGATTGGATATGGATATTTAAAATTTTAAAAATTAAAATGATAAGGCCTTGACCAAATAAAGCGAATACTGTGACTAAGGCAAGTGATAAAATCATGAAAATAACAATAAGGAAAGAAAAAATACGTTCTAAATAGGCAAATTTCATATAAGGAACTTGATAAGTGGTATTGGCAGCGGCGGCAATTCCGTAGAATCCTTTAGAGATTAACCACATAAACGAAATACCCGTTGTAATAAGAAAAAAGATATTTCCAGAAGGGGTCGACGTTGTTGAAAAAAGATTCATTAAAAGTAGTTTTAACTCATTGGGTGCATAAGCCATGATTAAATACTCGACTAAATCTGTATTCAAAGATAAATAGGTTCCAAGTTGAACAATTACAACAAGAAGAGGAACAATGGCCATCACGAGGTTAAAAGCAATTTGCTCGGGTAATCCTTTGATTTCCCGTTTTTTGAGTTGTTCACTTAGCTTTTTAAGAAATTCGAGAGAAAAGATATGCTCCATCGGGTGTGCCTCCTGTTTATAATTTCTGATTAAAAAACTATTAGATTTTAACATTTAATTCCATTATAGTAAATGAATCATCATAAATGAATCAAATTTATCGCTAAAATTTATCAGTTGTTTATGTATATATTGTGCAGAAATTCGACAAATTATTATAGAATTCTTTTTGATAATGAGAGGTGATAAAAATGAAAAGAAAGTTCAACTTTGGAACAATAATGTTAACATTATTACTTTGTTTAGGGTCATTTTTTACGGCTTCAGCAAAGAATATTGGTTGGGGAATTCCTAAAGGTGAAAATCATCAACAACCTTGGCCAGGCCAAGAATATGATGATATCGTTCGAAATAATGATGCATTTTATATTGCACCAGCTGATCAGATGGATTTATATTTAACATTTGATTGTGGTTACGAGAATGGAAATACCCCATTAATCTTGGATGTATTAAAAAAATATGATGTTCCAGCCATTTTCTTTGTTACAGGTCATTTTATGGAACAAAATCCTGAATTAGTACAACGAATGGTGGATGACGGTCATATTATCGGGAACCATACGTATCATCATCCCGATTTAACAAAAGTCAGCAAGGAAAAATTTAACGAAGAATTAACATTAATTGAAAATAAATATACAGAA
>NZ_CALIOS010000003.1:0-37016 GCF_938044715.1 uncultured Turicibacter sp. | reverse complement strand
CCAAAAGAAAAATCCTAGCAGCATAGCTACTAGGATTTCAATTCGGTCGTTCATTGTAATAGGTTACAAATTAATCAGCAACACTATTTGACAAAGAACCGATAAAAATGAGTAAAAGAGAAGATATTCATTTTTATAAGTATAAAAAAAACACCACACAAATGGTGGTGTTTTAGTATCAAAACTATTTAGAATTGATTCCGTATTTTTTGTTGAAGCGTTCGATACGTCCGTCAGCTTGAGCGAATTTTTGACGTCCTGTATAGAATGGGTGACAGTTTGAGCAAGTGTCAACACGGATTTCTTTCTTAACAGATCCGCTTTCGAATTCGTTTCCACATGTAGTACATACTACGTTAATACGGTTGTATTCTGGATGGATTCCTTGTTTCATTTCTTTCACTCCTTCGGCCCTGATTAATTTTTAAATCAGAGAAAGTCTATATAACAATAGAATTATACTAGATTTATAGTTATGGTGCAATATAAATTTTACGAATCCGGCAATAAAAATATTCCCAATTTTCTAATTTTTTCACCTATATCCTATAAAGCTTTTCAATTATGTTCTATTGATTTTTTTATTACTCATTTACATCTTCACGCCATACTTTGGCACCGATGTTATTTAATTTTTGTTCAATGTTCGAGTATCCTCGATCAATATGATATGTGTTTGAGATTTCAGTTACACCTTGTGCAACTAATCCAGCGATAACAAGTGATGCTCCTGCTCTTAAGTCCGTTGCTTTAACGCGTGCTGCATATAATTTGCTAGGACCTTGAACGATAGCTGAATTGCCTTGTACCTTGATATTAGCTCCCATTTTATTTAACTCAAAGCAGTTTTTAAAACGGTCAGAGTAGATTGTATCTGTCACCATTCCAACTCCTGTTGATTGAGTTAATAAAGTCACTAATGGTTGTTGTAAATCTGTTGCTAGTCCTGGATATGTGCTGGTTTTAAAATCTACAGCTTTCATTGATTTTAATCCACGTACAATCACATGATCGGTGAAAACATCGATATCAACACCCATTTCACGTAATTTAGCAATTAATGCTTCTAAGTGATGAGGAATGATATTATCAATTTTCACTTCTTCTCCCGCTACAGCTGCTAATGTAATATAAGTTCCCGCTTCAATACGGTCTGGAATAATTGCATGACGAGTTCCATGAAGTTTTTCAACCCCTTGAATACGGATTTCTCCTGTTCCTGCTCCTTTGATTTTTGCTCCCATACTATTTAATAAGTTTGCAATATCAACAATTTCAGGTTCTTTTGCTGCATTTTCAATCACGGTTGTTCCCTCAGCTTTTACAGCTGCTAACATAATGTTAATTGTCGCCCCTACTGATGGGAAATCTAGATAGATTTTTGCCCCACGTAAAACATCCGCTTTTAATTTGATAGCCCCTGCTTCTTGAGTAATGGTTGCCCCTAACGCTTCAAATCCTTTTAAATGTAAATCAATCGGACGAGGTCCAAGATAACAACCTCCTGGCATTCCAATTACCGCTTCTTTAAATTTTCCAAGCAAAGCTCCCATGAAATAATATGAAGCTCGTAATTTATTGACTGCACCCTCAATTAACGGTGTATTTATTAAGTTTGTAGGATCTATAATTAATTCATCATTTTCTAACTTATATGTACCATTTAATTGTTCAATCATCATTCCTAGATGATCGACGTCAACAATTTGTGGAACGCCTTCTAATATAACTGAAGAATCCGCTAAAATGGCCGCAGGAATTAAAGCAACTGTACTATTTTTAGCACTGTCAATTCGGACTGTTCCTCTTAAAGGACGTCCTCCTTCTATTTTAATCACTTCCATTGACGCTCTTCCTTTCTGTTCTACACGAATACCTATTGTATTATATCAAACTTTGGCCTAAGTTGTTAAAGATATTTTACCTTTTATAGTGCTTCTCTATTACTTTTTTCAAAATTTAATGATAATTGTAATCAATTACAAAATTAGACATTTTTCCACCCTAAAATAAAAGAAATTTTGTACCAAAAATATAATTTTGTGGTTATTTTGGAATATTATTTCTTATTAAATCTCTACTATCAATGAAAGACACTCTAACAAAATTTATAAGCTCGTCGTTTCCCTTTTATTATATTCTATATTACTGTAAAATATTAGGTAATAAGGAGGGATTTTATAGATGAAAAAACTTGAAGTCTCAAGTATTATTCCAAAAATTGAACAAATGTGTATTGAAGCTAATTATTATGCCAGTCACTCATTATTTAACACATTAAGAATGGCAAAAGATGTCGAAACCTCTACTCTAGGAAAAACCATCCTTTCTCAAATTATAGAAAATGATGAAATTGCATCAAAAGATCACGTTCCAATGTGCCAGGATACAGGAATTGTCGTTGTATTTGTAGAAATTGGCCACGAGCTTCAACTCATTGGAAATCTTGAAGCTGCGATACATGAAGGAATTCGTCGTGGATACGAAAAAGGATATTTAAGAAAATCGGTCGTCGCTCACCCGCTTCACCGTATTAATACAAAGGATAATACTCCCGCTATTATCCACTATAATTTTACAGAAGGGGATCAATTAAAAATTACCATTGCTCCTAAAGGTGCCGGAAGTGAAAACGTCAGCGCAATTTCAATGTTAAAACCATCAGATGGATATGAAGGAGTTAAACGGTTCGTTATTGATACTGTCTTAAAAGCAGGTGGAAATCCATGTCCTCCGATTATTGTTGGGATTGGAATCGGTGGTAACTTTGAAAAATGTGCCCTTCTTTCAAAACAAGCTTTAATGCGTGAAATAAAAGACCAGTCGCAAGATGAGATTGCCGCTAAATTAGAAACTGAACTATTAAAAGAAATTAACGAATTAAATATTGGTCCAATGGGATTTGGAGGGGTTACAACAGCGTTAGCCGTTAAAGTTAACACCTATCCATGTCACATCGCATCGCTTCCCGTGGCCGTAAACATCCAATGTCACGCTTCTAGACATTTAACAGAAATTTTTTAGGGGGCCGTCATGATAAATTTACAAACACCTTTAACAAAGGATATCGTTAAAACATTAAAAGCTGGAGATATGGTTAAAATAACAGGTGTTATTTATACGGCACGTGATGCCGCTCATAAACGTTTAATTGAATTAATCGAACATAATGAACCTCTTCCTTTTGATTTAAAAGATAATATCATCTATTATGTTGGTCCAACACCTGAAAAACCTGGAGCCGTTATTGGTTCTGCAGGTCCAACAACCAGTTATCGAATGGATGCCTACTCTCCAACTTTACTAGAACTTGGGTTAAGTGGAATGATTGGAAAAGGGCCAAGAAATGAACTAGTTATTGAATCAATGAAACAAAATACTGGTATTTATTTTGCTGCAGTAGGTGGAGCCGCTGCATTACTTGCAAAACAAATTAAAGAATGCGAAGTCATTGCATTTGATGATTTAGGTACAGAGGCCATTAGACGCCTATATGTAGAAGATTTCCCTGTTATCGTAGCAACGGATTGTTACGGTAATAGTCTATATTCAACTCAAAACTAAAAAACATTACTATTTGGAGGAAACATCATGAATGTATTTGAAAAATCGTTAGCACTACACGAATCAGCTCGTGGAAAAATAGAAATTAATTCAAAAGTTAAGGTAGAAACAAAAGAAGATTTAAGTTTAGCATACTCGCCAGGTGTGGCCGAACCTTGTCGTGAAATCGCTAAAAATGAAGATGAAATTTATAAATACACAAGTAAAGGGAATATGGTTGCCGTTATTACCGATGGTTCAGCCGTTTTAGGGCTTGGAAATATCGGTCCTAAAGCAGCTCTACCTGTTATGGAGGGAAAATCAATTTTATTAAAACAATTTGCAAATGTTGATTCTTTCCCATTATGCCTCGATACTCAAGATGTAGAACTTATCATTCAAACTTGTAAACTACTTGCCCCATCTTTAGGTGGAATCAACCTTGAAGATATTTCAGCACCTCGTTGCGTTGAAATCGAACGCCGTTTAATCGAAGAAATGGATATTCCAGTTTTTCATGATGACCAACACGGAACAGCCATTGTTGTGAGTGCCGCATTGATTAATGCGTGCAAATTAACAAATAAAGAACTATCATCTTTAAAAGTTATCGTCAGTGGAACAGGAGCAGCGGGAAGCTCTATTATTAAAATGTTACATGCTTTAGGCGTTAAAAATATTATTGGATATAATATCGATGGAATTGTCCACAAAAGTAAAGCAGACCGTTATGACTTCTTAACAAAGGAATTACTTGAAATTACAAATCCTGAAGATTTCATCGGGGATGATACATTAGCAAGTGCCTTAGTTGGAGCCGATGTATTTATCGGTGTCTCTGTTGCTAACATTGTAACAAAAGAAATGATTGCTAAAATGAACAAAGATCCTTTTATCTTTGCAATGGCCAATCCAAATCCTGAAATCATGCCAGATTTAGCAAAAGAAGGTGGCGCACTAGTCGTTGGTACCGGACGCTCAGACTTCCCGAACCAAATTAATAACGTCTTAGCCTTCCCAGGCATTTTCCGTGGAGCACTTGACGCTCGTGCTAAAAAAATCAATGAAGAAATGAAAATGGCAGCTGCAATCGCCATCGCCTCTTGTGTAAGTGACGATGAATTAGCACCTGATTTCATTATTCCGTCGCCATTCAATCCTGATGTTGCTAAAAAAGTCGCAGAGGCTGTTAAAGAAACAGCTAAAAAAACAAATGTAGCTCGTATTTAAATTTATAAATCTGTCTACTATGAATTAAAACTGATTCTTAAAATGTAGGTTCGCTAGCATTTTACGTAAAAAATAATCCTGAACTACTAGGCAAAAAAATAGATATAATTTTCTGAAAAAATCACTCATCACGTATTATTATATATATTAGTTTTAGAAATCTATAAATGACTCAATATTGCGTATCAAAAAAACAGAACCCCCTCATGCATGTTTAGCATGAGGGGGTTCATATTCTATAGTATAAACTAGTGGGAGGTGATGATTTGAACCGCTTTGAATTTTATTCTTATTATAAGGAAGAACATTTACAACATTATTATGATTATGCCCTTAAAAATCCACAGCTTCAAACATCTGATGTGATCTGGCAAGTCAACGCTGGACTTTATCGACCCTTTTATGAAGGGATTGAAGAAATTAAAGATACAAGTGTATTTCCGCTACTCGTTAATAAGTATAAAAAATTGCCATCTCACTTTATCCCTTCCACTCTCACTTATTTTCCTAACTCGACATATCAGGCCTGTCAAAATACAGTAGAAGCTTTTTTACAACTACAAGAAGATGCTCGTGTAGCAGGTTGTCATTTATCCGTTGTGTCCGCCTATCGAACATTTGATTATCAAGAAAATCTTTATCACGACTACTTAAAAAAAGATTCCATGCAAGCTGTGGATACTTATAGTGCAAGAGCAGGACACAGTGAACATCAAACAGGCTACGCTATTGATATTTGTGAAACAGACCATGAATCAGATAAATTTGAAGGGACAAAGGAATCAAACTGGATTAATAATCATGCACATGAGTATGGATTTATTATTCGTTACCAAAAAGGACTGAGTCATTTAACCGGATATAGGTATGAACCCTGGCATATCACCTTTGTAGGAAAAAGAGTGGCAAGACTGATGCATTATTATCAGATTGGTACGCTTGAAGAGTTTATGACAAAATTTATCGAACCATACAACCAATAAACAAGAAAAAACTCGTCTAATCGACGAGTTTTCTTTATTTTAGATGTAAATCTTTATATACTTCTCCATCAAATGTTTTGACTTTAAAATGATCCCCAACTAAAGTTGCGTAAGTGTTGGGATGATTTTCTTTTGGAAGGGTAGCTGAACCAGGATTTAAGATATAAATTCCTTCTAGTTGTTTTAAAACAGGAACGTGAATGTGTCCAAAAATGAAAACATCACCTTGTGCAAGTGAAATCGGAAGTTTATTCTCATCATAAATATGTCCATGGCTCGCCATTATCTTGCGATGTTTAAATGGTATGATATTATAGTCTGCCATGATTGGAAACTCTAAAACCATTTGATCGACTTCGCTATCGCAGTTTCCACGTACGGCAATAATTTTATCTTTAACGCTATTTAATAATTTAATGACAACCTGTGGATTATAATCTTGAGGCAACGGATTACGTGGCCCATGATATAAAATATCTCCAAGTAATACTAAGTAATCAGCTTCTTCTGATTCAAAGCGTTCAAGAATTTTTTTAGCCCAATACGCCGAACCGTGAATGTCGGATGCAAACATTAATTTCATCTCTTTCACTCCTTTTTCATATCTATCCTTATTATAAAACAGATTACTAAAAAAACACTATGATTTAATAAAGATTCGTGTTCGACCTGAATTCAGCGATGGATATTTTGACTGAATTTTAGGATGTTTAAATTCATGTAAAACTAACTCTTTTAAAGAAGTACCTTGATTAAATCCATGAATAACAATCACTTCCTCGATCCCTGGCTCTAATTTATTGAACGTCTGAAGTAAAAAACTTTTGGCCTGCATCACAGTCATCGAATGAATATCGACTGTCTTAACTCTCACCTGACTCCACCTCCACTTCAACCGATCATTCATATTTTTCACACTTACCCACAATATCTTTAAAAGCTTCATCATCAGTTCCATCAGTTGATGTAATGTTAAAATCTAACGCCCCTTCTTCTGAAACAACGTTCACTTTTAAAATTCCACTTTTTACTTCTATTCCTAACTTAACATATTTTCGACTAAATAACATGTTAGATATCTAATTTTTTTTGCGTTTATTTTTATACGCTACAATAACATCAGTTGTTTTAACTTTCTTTTCTAATACGTCATCAAATTGTTCTTTAATCATTTCCGTGTAAATGAGATCGAGCATAAACATTTGAGCTAGTTTTGAAGTAACTGAGCCTGTTTCAAATGTTGTTTCATTTGACTGATATGTTAAAAAAACATCGGCTAATTGAAGCAATGGACTGTTGTAATTTTCAGTTAAAGCGATAATTTTTGCTCCTTGCTGTTTTGCCAGATGAACGGTTTCAATCACTTCATCTGTATTTCCTGAATGAGAGATTGCTAAAATAATATCATCTTGATGCATAATAGAGGCTAACATTAACATCGTATGACTATCTATGATGGGAAAACTATTAGCTCCAATTCTCATTAATTTATAATTAAAATCTGTCGCAACAATCCCTGAGTATCCTATTCCAATGATATAAATTTTTCGTGCTTTTGTTAACATTTGCACACACTGTACAATCATATGTGGATTAATTTTTTCAAGTGTTTGATGTAATACCTCTGATGTGGCCTGAAACAATTTCATAGCTGTTTCTGTTACTTCTTCATTACAACTTATATTAGGATTCATAA
This sequence comes from uncultured Turicibacter sp., assembly GCF_938044715.1. Lineage (NCBI taxonomy): Bacteria > Bacillati > Bacillota > Erysipelotrichia > Erysipelotrichales > Turicibacteraceae > Turicibacter > uncultured Turicibacter sp. The sequence goes on along the minus strand of NZ_CALIOS010000003.1, from coordinate 29,564 downwards.
TCACTTTTTCTTCTTGAAGCGTTAATTCTTTCGTTAAATTAATTTTAAATTCTTGGAAACCACTATATCCTAATTTTTTTGTAAATCGAGTAACCGTCGCTTCTCCAATACCTGATTCTTTAGCTATTTCAGATATTGGCTTATAAACCACCGTATTCAGTGTGTTTTTTATGTATTCGATTAAAATTTTATCCGATTTTGTTACTTTGAACGTTGGATTACTAAGTTCCTCTAATATCCCCATTATTGATCACCCATTTGAAAAATTTCACTAAAATTATAACATCCCTTCTCACCTATTTATAGATGAAAAGGGATACTGAATCAGTTACTATTTGCAACTGATTCAGTATCCCTTTGATTATTCTTTTTTGTTTCCCCCCAAAAAAGAATGATTATATTTGATACTCCCTAAAATCGAAAAGATTTTATTATAATAAGCTCATGTAACGTTTTAATTCCCAATCATGAACAGCTAAACGATATTCATCGTATTCTTGATGTTTAGCTTCAACAAATTTTTCAAAAATGTGTGATCCTAATGCAGCTTTAATCACTTCATCTTGCTCTAATAAAGTTAAAGCATCGAATAAAGTTCCTGGTAAAGCTGTAATTCCATGAGCATCTAACTCTTCTTGGTTCATTTCAAAAATATTTTCTTCAACTGATGCAGGAGGAGTTAATTTGTTTTTAATTCCATCAAGTCCAGCTGATAAAATAGCTGCTAATGCTAAGTATGGATTTGCAGATGGATCTACTGAACGAACTTCCAAACGAGTTCCCATCCCACGAGATGCAGGAACACGTACTAGTGGTGAACGGTTAGATGGTGACCAAGCTACGTATACTGGTGCTTCATATCCAGGAGTTAAACGTTTATATGAGTTAACTGTTGGATTTGAAACAGCCGTAAAGTTACGAACATGTGTTAAGATACCAGCTAAGAAGTGATATGCTGTTTCACTTAATTGTAAGTCTCCACTTGGATCATAGAATGCATTTGTTCCATCTTCATTGAACAATGATACGTTACAGTGCATTCCTGAACCGTTGATTCCAGCGATTGGTTTTGGCATGAATGTTGCATATAATCCATGTTTACGAGCAATTGATTTAACTACTAATTTGAATGTTTGGATTTTGTCACATGCCGCTAATACGTCATCATATTTGAAGTCGATTTCGTGTTGTCCTGGAGCTACCTCATGGTGAGATGCTTCAATTTCGAATCCTAATTTTTCAAGTTCAATTACGATATCACGACGGCAGTTTTCAGCTAAGTCAAGTGGCGCAAAATCGAAATATCCTCCGTGATCATTTAATTCACGAGTTGGCATTCCATTTTCATCTAATTTGAATAAGAAGAACTCAGCTTCTGGTCCTAAGTTAAAACGAGTAAATCCTAAATCGTTCATTTCTTTAATGACACGACGTAAGTTTGAACGTGGATCTCCAGCAAATGGTTCTCCATCTACGTTGTGAACATCACAGATTAAACGAGCAATTTTAGCTTCACCTGGATTCCAAGGGAATACTAACCAAGTGCTATAATCTGGATATAAGTACATATCAGATTCTTGGATACGAGTGAATCCTTCAATTGATGATCCGTCAAACATCATTTGATTGTTTAATGCTTTTTCTAATTGAGATAATGGAATCTCAACATTTTTTAATACCCCAAATAAATCTGTAAACATTAAACGAATAAAGTTTACCCCTTCTTCATGTGCAAGACGTAAAATTTCTTCTTTAGTGAAAGTTGCCATAACACAATTCCTCCTCATAAATTCTTAATACTCTCTGTTTACTATCTAATGATTGATTAAATACTGAACATTTTCCATTCTCCGTTGAATGCCTAAAAGTGTCATCTTTATAAGATTTATTCGCATCTCATTAAAAGCACTAGTGAAGACACCTCAAGGTGTATAGTTTAACTACATTTTACTTCGTAAAATGAGTTAAACTAACAAAAAAAGGGTCACTAAGCTAACACTATATAAGTGTTTCACTTAATGAACCCCATTGTTCACCATTTATTAGTTTATTTATTTGCTACTTAAAGACGCCCTTGTCTATATTTCCATTATATGAGATGCCCTTTGAAAAATCAACTCTTTTTCTGATAACTTTTTAAAATTCTTTCAGAAAGTTCTAGTTTACTAATCCTAAGCTCCATACTCCTCTTTTGAATATAACGATGTGCTTCGTCCTCTGTCATATTTTCATTTTGTTGAAGAGCTCGTTTCGCTAACCGAATAGCTTTTTCCGTTTTTTGTGCTTCTTCTAATTGATTTACTTTAGATTCTAACTGTCTGACAGTCTGACCATACTTCGTCAATACACGTAACATCGTTACTAAAACAATGGGTTGTACTGGCTTCTCACAAAATTCAAAATAAGGATCCTGACGATAATAAAATTTCTGATACGATTTCCCCAATAATAAAACAGCTTGACGCTCAAAAATGAGTGTTTCTACAAGTGATACAATGCTCACTCCTCCTAAGTCTTCATCAATGATGACAACTTCTGGCGATAAAGCTTTAGCACGACGAATTAATTCATACCCATCTGTACTAACTCCCACAACTTCATAGCCATTGCTTACAATTTGTGATCTAATACTTGAAACTAACTTCTCTGATTGTGATGCAATAATAACACGTTCTCCCATAACTTCACCCTTTTCTAAATCAGAAAGATTATTCACTATGTTGTAGCCTATGTCAAAACACACTTCTACATATTTATCATGCCTTCTATTAGTTCTTTTGTCAACTTTTAATATGGATAAAAATGGATTTTAATGAGAGAAATTTATCAAAATTTAACGAATATTTTGATTATCGTAAGTGTCCACCACCACTAACGCGAAGAATCTCTCCTGTAATAAATGAAGCTTGATCACTTAATAAATATAAAATAGCTGGCGTAACGTCTTCAATGTATCCAATACGTTGCAGCGGATAATTGGCTACTAGTGCCTGACGCATTGCATCTTTTTCTGGTTCTCTTCTCGTCATTGGAGTATCAATATAAGAAGGTGCCACAGTATTTACACGAATATTAGGTGCTAATTCAAGTGCTAAATTTTGAGTTAACTGACAGATTGCCGCTTTAGCAGGAGAATATCCAATACAATTTTTAACAGGTTTCGTACCAAGACTTGAAGACAACGTTACAATTGCACCATTTTGTAAGTAAGGTAATGCTGCACGAATTGAATTATAGGTTCCCATCACATTAACATTGAACAATTCAGCAAAACGCTCTTCTGTTGTCCCATAAATATCTTCAGCAACTCCACAAACACCTGCACTCGTCACAATTCCGTCAATTTTTTCAAATTGATTCTCTGTCATCACTTCTTTTAACTTTAAGGTCAACGACTGCCAATCAGTAACATCAGCTTGGAAATAATAGAAATTAGGATGCTTAAAATCTGTCTCTTCTTCTAATCCACATCCTATGACCTCATAATTCGATTCAATCAATTTTTTGGTCACATCTTCTCCAATTCCACTTGATGCCCCTGTGATAAAATAACGTTTAACATTCATCATTCTTTCCTCCTGTTGATTGCTTATAATGTATTAATCATAATCTACAGCATCATTAGATACAAGAAAAGGATGCATTTGCATCCTCGATGTTTAAAATTATTTTGTTAACCAACTTTCATCTGCTGGGTTTTGACGCCATGCTGATAATTTAGCGATAGAATCTTCACTAATTTCTCCAACTTCAGCAGCTACCTCAACTAATGTTTGATAATTACATAAAGAAACATTTTTACAAGATGCAGCCTCTAAATTTTTAAGTCCTGATTCTAACTCATAAGAGAAGATAGAAACGATTCCTAAAACATCGCATCCTAATTCGCGTAATACTTCTACTGCTTCAATTGAAGATTTTCCTGTTGAAATTAAATCTTCAACAACAACTACTTTCATCCCTTCTTTAACTAATCCTTCAACTTGGTTTCCACGTCCGTGTTTTTTAGCTGATGAACGAACATATCCCATTGGTAAGTCTAAAATACCAGCCATAATTGCGGCATGAGGAATCCCAGCTGTCGCTGTTCCCATTAACATTTCACATTCTGGATATTCATTTTTAATAATTTCGCATAATCCTGCTTCAATATCACGACGAACAGCTGGGTAAGATAATGTTAAACGATTGTCACAATAAATTGGTGATTTGATTCCTGAAGTCCAAGTAAATGGATTTTCTGGGCGTAATAATACAGCATGAATATCTAATAAGTGTTTAGCAATTGTACGTTTCATAAAGAAATCTCTCCTCATCGTTATCATTTTATATTTTTATTTTATAATCCTAAAAATTGTTTATTAATTAAGCGATATGTTTCAACTGGATTTTCTGCTTTGGTAATTGAGCGTCCGACTACAATATAGTCTGATCCTAATTCACGTGCTTTTTCTGGCGTTACAACGCGTTTTTGATCATCTACAGAGTCACTAGCTTGGCGAATTCCTGGCGTACATGTTACAAAGTCTAATCCTAATTTTTCATGGATTTCCTTTGTTTCTAAAGCCGAACATACAATCCCGTCTAGCCCTGCTTCTTTTGTATTTGTTGCATATTTTAAAACTGTATTAGGTAAAGTTTCATTAATTAAAATTTGTTCTTGCATAATTTCTTCAGTTGTTGAAGTTAATTGGGTAACAGCAATACATAAAGGACGATTCATTCCTTCAGGTGTTCCTTCAATTAATCCTTCCATTGCAGCTTTCATCATCGGAATTGTACCTGCTGCATGAACGTTAACCATATCCACACCTAGACGCGCTAAGTTTTTCATGGCGCTTTTCACAGTGTTTGGAATGTCATGTAATTTTAAATCTAAGAAAATTTTATGATTTTTTTCTTTTAAGTATTTAATGATTTGAGGACCTTCAGCATAAAACAGCTCCATCCCTACTTTAACGTATAAAGACTCTTCAAATTGATCGATGAATGCTTTTGTTTCTTCAAAATTTTTAAAATCTAATGCGATGATAACTGCTTTATTCATAAAATACCTCCCAATTAACTTTATGCTTTAACCCGCGTCTGTATAAAAAAATCCCCTTTCAGCCTGTAAGTATGCTAAAAGAGGATACACGAATTCCATTAAATAATCGGAATATTTTTTTTATTTTAAACGTGTTCTTCTCAGCCTCACGGGACCGAATTAAAGCTATCTCAATCATTATAGAAGATAAGGTGTTTTTTGTCAACTATCGAAAAATAAGTAATTTATTGTTTTCGGTTTGATTCTCCCCAGTGACATATTTCTTCTAAAATCGGCATTAATGATAAGCCACGTGGTGTCAACGAATATTCAACTCTTGGAGGAATCTGTGGATATTCTTTTCGAGTAATAATTCCGTCTCGTTCTAATTCTTTTAACTGAGTATTTAGTACCTTATCACTAATTTGACCAACCAATCGTTTCAACTGTCCATAGCGTAAAATCTCATATTCAACTAGCCAAAACATAATAATCATCTTCCACTTTCCACCAATAATCGAAAGTGTATATCCAAATGGTGTCGCTTTAATATCTGTTAAATCTTTATCTTTAAACTCGCTCATACTCATTATCGTTTCTCCCCCACTTTCCTAACAGTTAGTACCTTACTTTAAAGTGCATTCTTGTTCAAGTATAAAACATGGATTATATTAGTAGCAACACAAAGATAACTAAGTGAGGAGTGCTAAGATTGAAAAAGTGTAAGATTGAAGTTTTAAAAACAACATTTCACGAAGATTTAGCAAAAGAATATGGATGCAAAGATCTGGGAAAATGTCCAATGCATAAAGTTGGGGATATCTTTTATGGTGACTATGCTAAACCAGAAGGATTATGCGATGAGGCATGGAAAGCCATGTATCAATACGTCTTTGCCTTATCCCATGAAAGTGAAACCTTCTACTATGGAGATTGGATTGATAAAAAAGGAGTCGCAATCTGTTCGTGCAACGATGGGATTCGTCCTGTTATTTTCAAAATTATACGTACCGATGAAGAATCACAAATCAACTATACACCGATCAAATAAAAAAGTCATCTCGCATAGAGATGACCCTTTTAAGGTTCTTCATATATCGTTGGACCCATACTATTATAGTCACTATAATTAACTAAAACTTCGCCTGTTAATTTATCCACAATTAATAATTCAACATACATTTCAACCGGAACAGTTGATTCATTTTGTCCCCCTATATTTTCTGTCCTTTGATTTAATGGCATAAATTCAGAAGCTAAATAAAGGATTCCCTCATCTTTTAGAGACCATTGCAACGAAACAATCTCATCATTAATGTTCAATCTCACCTCATAATCATCAGGATTTAAATGCCCAAAATCAATTTTCATCGCCGCTACCCAAGGTATTCCGTCCATTTCTTCAAATAAATATTTATACGATGCAATCTTCAGCCCATTTACCTCGTCATGACCTGATAACGTACCTGTTGGATTAACAGCAAAATCTACACCTAACTCTTCACTATATCGTCCAATCACATGTCCCGTGTTTATCATCTTGCCCGCTTCATCTAAATAAATAACAACCTCATACTCATCAATGGGCTCTGATGACCACACACGTAATTGCATCTCTTTAAACCACAAATAATCCTCTAATTCTTTTTCACTCAATGCCCATGCATCCTGATTTGCCTCGACCCTGCACCAACCATCAGATTCAATCGTTATCTCATATGGATAAACCTTCACATTTTCTATGATTTCACGTATCTCACTTTCAAAATTAGAAAACTTTCGATCTATCATTTGCACAGACCTAGTATGCTCATCATAGTTATCCACATATAAATAACTGATGACTTCATTGCCTTTCATCATCTTCAAAAATAGGTATCCTTCAATTTCAATCGGCTCTAATTTAAATTTTGAAGTTAGATCAAAATACTTTTGAAATCCTTCATAGTAAGACGTCTCATCATTAATCAATATTTTATTTGGATTTTCCATCAAAGCATAAAATTTAAAATGAACTTTATCCCCAAAAATATTTAGCGTATATTCATTTGCATTAATTTGCGTAATTCCAAAAGAGCTTGATGAAGTTGAAAACAGTGGCATCATAAAAATTAATAAAATAGCGGCTACTAAAATCATCGGTTTAAAATTTTTACGTTTTTTATTCTCATAATTCTGAATCCGATTCATAATGATTTTCTTTTGTTCTTCTATGAGTTTATCTTTCATTAAAATCCCCTCCTAATTCTTGTTTTAACTTTTCTAAACTTCTATTAATAATCGTATAAATCGTTTTAGTTGGCATTTTTTCAAGAATAGAAATTTCCCCAACTGATAAATCAGCATAAAAGTAATATCTCATAATGCGTTCATGCTTGGGTTTTAAACAACGACGCATCAGTTCGTTCACTGTCTGCGTCTTTTCTTGCTGAATTAATGTTGTTAACACATCGTTTGAGTTATCAGCTATAGTCTTGATCGCTTCATCGAAAGAATCAGCTTGATATTTATAGGCTCGACTTCGTAGATAATCAATGCAACGATAATTCGCAATTTTGTATAGCCATGTTCTAAAACTCGCCTTTTTCTTATCATAACGTTTCAAAGAGCGATAAGTCTCAAAAAAGATATCCTGACAAAGCTCCTTCGTTACTTCCACATCCCCAATCTGTTTCAAAACATACTGATAAATATCTGTATAATAAACATCAATGATTTTCTCATAAGCATTATAATTGTTTAGCACTTCCTCAATGACTTGCTCAATCTCCACCTAAAAATACCTCCCTTAACACGTGTCACCCATATATCCGAAACAACTAATCCACATTCTTCATTTTTAAATAAATTTTAACATAAAAAAGATGAAGACCAGACTTAGCTTAGACTAGATTAAAAATAAAAAGACTTCATTCGAAGTCTTCAATTTAATAAGTTATTTCCTAATCCGTTAATATCGTATAACTATTATTCCCTCTACTAGATGTATTGATTAAGCGAAACGTCTGTGAGTAAGGTTCATAATCATCAAGCGGCTCCTGATTAACCATGAGTAATTCCACTCGAAACTCTTCATCAAATAATCGATTACTTGAACTAAACAAAAAATAATTTTGTCCATAAAAATTCATTTCGAATGCTTCTCTATACTCTAGATTTATATAAAGTGGACTTGTTGTACTCAACGTATAAATTCCTTTTTCCTCATCTGGCAGTGTTCCAACTTGAATCTTAATTATTTTGTATGGTACAAACTCCGAATCTTCTTCTAATTCCTTTTCCTCTACCGTTAATACATAAGAATACGTCCTGGTATTTTCGTTATAATACTCCTCAATACGTAAATCAATGTTATTTACTCCCGTATAAATACCACAATCACTTTCATAAGGAGTATATCTCACCTCATAAGGTTCTAAATTTTGTAAATTAAGAGTTTCCAACTTTAACTCAGGTATAAATTCGGCTAATACCTCTAACTGATTTTCATTATCCACAGTTTCTTCAATAACTTCTTGTTCAACTGGTTGCTGACTACATCCCATCATCATAAAACATATGATTAATAATAAACTCAACCTATATTTACGCATAGTAATCCCCTCCCCCACATTTAACTTTATTATACACTGCACCGATTCTCTTAATTTAAATTCGGCATCTTATAACAAAAAAGGAATAGTTCGTTTCCCACTAAACGAGCTATTCCTTTTATCTATATTTAATTAACCCTAGCAAACTAAAAAGACGTATTGCAAATTAGTAGGATCTTATTTATGAGCATATCCCGTTGCGTCACTTAATTTTTCGAATCCGTATTTATCAAGTACGGCTGGTAATTGCTCAATAATATCCACACATACATATGGGTTAATGAAGTTTGCTGTTCCAACAGCGACTGCGCTTGCTCCTGCATAGAAGAATTCTAATACATCTTCTGCTGTTTCAATTCCACCCATTCCGATGATTGGGATATTAACATTTTTGTAAACATCGTGAATCATACGAAGAGCTACTGGTTTAATAGCTGGTCCTGATAATCCACCTGTTCCATTTGCTAGTATTGGTTTTCCTGTTTTCATATCGAATCGCATTCCAAGAAGTGTATTAATCATCGTAATTCCATCAGCTCCTGCTGCTTCAACTGCTTTTGCAATTTCAACAACATTTGTTACATTTGGAGATAATTTAATGTAAACTGGTACCGTTGAAACTTCTTTAATTGCTTTTGTTAATTCTGCTGCGACTTTAGCATCAGTTCCAAAGGCAATCCCACCCTCTTTAACATTTGGACAAGAAATATTAATTTCAAGTGCTGCCACATTTGGAGCCTGACAGATTTTTTTAGCAACTGTTACGTACTCTTCTAACGTTTTTCCTGCTACGTTTGCGATAATTGGTAAATCATATTGCTCTAAAAATGGTAATTCACATTCAATAATTACATCAACACCTGGATTTTGTAATCCGATGGCATTTAACATTCCACCTGGTGTTTCAGCAACTCGTGGAGTTGGATTCCCGACACGCGCTTCATCAGTAGCTGCTTTAATCATAATTGATCCAAGACGAGACAAATCATAATACTCTGCAAACTCACGTCCAAAACCAAAACATCCAGATGCCGGAATAACAGGATTTTTTAATTCTAATCCAGGTAAATTAACTGCTAAACGATTCATTATAGTGCTACCTCCCCAAGTTTAAAGACTGGTCCTTCTTTACAGACACGTGCCATTTTTCCGTTATTTAACTGGCAAACACAAGCGTAGCAAGCTCCAATTCCACAAGCCATACGCTCTTCAAATGATAAATATCCTTTTTTCGTTTGACCGTATTCTGTTTCGATTGCTTTTAACATCACCTTTGGTCCACATCCAAAAATCCAATCAAATTCTAAATTTTCAGACTTCATTAACTCCACAACATTTCCTTTAAATCCATGGCTTCCGTCCATTGTTGCGATATATACTTCTGCAAACTTCTTAAATTCTTCTTCATAAAAAACATCGGCACTTGATGCAAATCCAAGCACACTGATTACTTTAACGCCTTTAGCATTTAGACGCTTAGCCATTTCATACATTGGCGGAACCCCAATTCCACCTCCGACTAACACAACTGTCTCAGAAGTTTGAACTTCATCAATTTCAAATCCTGTCCCAAGAGGACCTAAAATATCAACTAATTCACCTGCAGTTTTTAAAGATAACAGTTTTGTTCCTTCACCCTCAGCACGGTAGATGACAGTAAACTGATTTAATTCATAATCAATATGACAAATTGAGATTGGACGTCTTAAAAGTGGATAAGCCACCTCATTAATTTTAATATTAACAAACTGCCCAGCTTGTAACATGCACTCAACTAAGTCACCACTTAATACTAATTCAAAAACATTTTTTGCAATCATTTTTTGACTGACAATCGTCATCTTCTGTACTTTACGCATGGTTTAGTTTCTCTCCTTATATATAAGAAGCGTTAAGTTTTTCACAGCGTAAAAACTTTTAACGCTTCTATAGAATGTCTTAATATCCGTCTCAAATACGTGCATCCAAGACTGACTGAAATATGAAAGATTTATCGTTTTCTATATATAACAGATTTATTGAAATCTTGCTTATTGAAACCGACATCTTGTGATGTCGGTTTTATAAACAATGAAGTTTATCTAAAGTTCAATTAGAGCTATTTAGCCCGACTCCTATTTCTCTTTCATGGGGACAAATGGCGCTGGACAACATAGTCTAAATCTCTCTGATGCTCGATTAGAGCTATTTAGCCCGACTCCCATTTTTCTTTCATGGGGACAAATGGTGCTGGACAACATAGTCTAAATCTCTCTGACGCTCGATTAGAGCTATTTAGCCCGACTCCTATTTCTCTTTCATGGGGACAAATGGTGCTGGACAACATAGTCTAAATCTCCCTGACGTTCGATTAGAGCTATTTAGATGCATCAATGGCGAAGCTCATTGATTCTAATACTTTGTATACGGCTTTAGCAGTATCAAGTGATGTTAAACATGGAATGTTGTTTTCTACCGCTTCACGACGAATTAAGAATCCATCTGTAATTTTATCTTTTTTACTTGTTGAGAATGTATTGATAACGAATTGAACTTTTTGCCCACGAATCACATCTAAAACAGTGCGTCCCTCTTCTCCAATCTTACCGATTGGTGTCGCATAGATTCCGTGTTCATGTAACATTTTACAAGTTCCTGCTGTGGAGATTAATTCGTATCCGATTTCTGTAAAATTACGAGCTAATTCAACGGCTTCTTCTTTATCTCTGTTACCGATTGTGAATAGAATACGTCCATGCATTGGCATTTTCATTCCCGCTGCAACTAATGCTTTGTATAAAGCTTTCTCTAATGTTTTATCTTTTCCGATTGCTTCTCCTGTTGACTTCATCTCTGGGCCTAAAGAGATATCTACTTTACGTAATTTCGAGAATGAGAACACTGGAGCTTTTACATAAACACCTTCAGAATGTGGATGATATCCTGTCTCATACCCTTGTTCTACTAATGATTTTCCAAGGATTGCTTTTGTCGCAATATTTGCCATTGGTACATTTGTAATTTTACTTAAAAATGGCACCGTACGAGAAGAACGTGGGTTTACTTCAAGAACATAAACTTCTTCTTCTTTTGTCACAACGAACTGGATATTTAACAATCCAACAATTTTTAATCCGCGTGCAATACGCGTTGTATAATCGACTAATAATTCCATAACTTTATCTGATAATGTTTGTGGTGGATAAACTGCCATCGAGTCTCCTGAGTGAACCCCTGCACGTTCAATGTGTTCCATAATACCTGGAATATACACATTCTCACCATCTGAAATAGCATCAACTTCTACCTCTTTCCCAGTTAAATAACGATCGATTAAGATTGGATTTTCTCCATTCTCTTTTAAAGCTTCTTTCATGTAACGCTCGATTTCTGCATCGTTATCAATAATTTCCATCGCACGTCCACCGAGTACATATGAAGGACGTAATAAAACTGGATACCCGATTCGGTTTGCAATTTCTAAAGCACCTTCAACTGATTGACAAGTTGAACCTAATGGTTGTGGCACTTCTAATTCGCGTAATAATTTTTCAAATTGATCGCGATCTTCTGCACGATCGATATTTTCTAAAGATGTTCCTAAAATTTTAATGCCACGCTCTTGTAATTTAGAAGCTAAGTTAATCGCTGTTTGCCCACCGAACTGAACGATAACTCCCTCTGGTTGTTCTAAATCAATCACATGCATGACATCTTCGATTGTTAAGGGTTCAAAGTATAATTTATCTGAAATTGAGAAGTCCGTAGATACTGTCTCCGGATTGTTATTAATAATAATCGCTTCGTAACCTGCTTGTTGAATAGCCATAACACAGTGAACAGTTGCGTAATCGAACTCTACCCCTTGTCCGATACGAATTGGTCCTGATCCTAACACGACAACACTTGGTTTATCTGTGCGCTTAGACTCATTGAATGTTTCATAAGTTCCATAGTAGTAAGGTGTTTTTGATTCAAATTCCGCACTACATGTATCAACCATTTTATAAACTGGCATTATTGATTTTTCTTTACGGAAGTTATAAACTTCAAGCTCTGTACTTCCCCAGTACTTTGCAATCGTAATATCAGCAAATCCCATACGTTTAGCTTGTCCTAAGATAGCTAAATTCCATGGATTTTCTTTAATCACTGATTCAAAATCAATAATCCCTTTTAATTTTGTTAAGAAGAATAAATCTATTTTCGTCACTTCATGAATCTCATTAATCGAAGCCCCACGGCGAATTAATTCACTGATGACAAATAATCGCTCATCATCCGCTTCCTTCGTACGTTTCCATAAAATTTCGTCAGATTCTTCTTTTAAAGATTTCAATTCGACATGATACACTTTTGTCTCCAGTGAACGAACTGCCTTTAATAATGCCTCTTCAAAGTTACGACCAATCGCCATAACCTCTCCAGTCGCTTTCATCTGAGTTCCTAAACGACGATTCGCTGAGTTAAATTTATCGAATGGCCAACGTGGAATTTTTGCAACCACATAGTCAAGTGCAGGCTCAAAGCAAGCATAAGAAACACCAGTTACTGGATTGATAATTTCATCTAGTGTTAATCCCACTGCAATTTTGGCTGCAATCTTAGCGATTGGATATCCTGTTGCCTTTGACGCTAGTGCTGAGGAACGAGAAACACGTGGATTTACCTCAATAACATAATAATTGAAGCTATGAGGATCTAAAGCTAACTGAACATTACATCCTCCTTCAATTCCTAAGGCGCGAATAATCGTTAATGACACTTCGCGTAACATGTGATATTCGCGATCTGCTAATGTTTGAGAAGGCGCCACGACAATTGAATCTCCCGTATGGATTCCAACTGGATCAAAATTTTCCATATTACAAACCACAATTGCATTATCATTTGCATCACGCATAACTTCATATTCAATCTCTTTATATCCTGCAATTGATTTTTCAATTAAACATTGCGTTACTGGAGATAAATTTAATCCATTTTCAACTGTAACACGTAGTGCAGCTTCATCGGCAACGATTCCCCCACCTGTTCCTCCAAGTGTAAAAGCAGGACGAACAATAATTGGATATCCGATTGTATTAGCAAAAGCTACGGCTTCTTCGACTGTATTAACAATTTCTGATTCTGGAATCGGCTGTTTTAATTCAAACATTAACTCACGAAATAAATCGCGGTCTTCTGCTTTTTTAATCGCTGATAAATCTGTTCCTAAAATTTCAACGTTACATTCTCTTAAAATTCCATCTTCAGCTAATTCAACAACTAAATTTAACCCTGTTTGTCCTCCAAGCGATGGAAGCACTGCATCTGGGCGTTCTTTACGAATAATTTTACTTAGGAATTCTTTTGTTAAAGGCTCCATATAAACTTTATCGGCAACTTCTGTATCCGTCATAATTGTCGCAGGATTTGAGTTAACTAAAATCACTTCATATCCTTCTTCTTTTAAAGATTGGCAAGCTTGTGTCCCCGCATAGTCAAACTCAGCTGCTTGTCCGATAATAATTGGCCCTGACCCAATAACTAAAATGCGATTAATATCCGTACGTTTTGGCATAGTGTATTCCTCCTAATAAATTATTCTTCTCATCCTTAATCCAAAAAAGGGATTATTTTAAATTTGAAATGAATCGATCAAATAAGTAACTTGCATCATCTGGTCCTGGAGATGCTTCAGGATGGTATTGTACTGTGAATGCTTTATATGTTTTATGTGATAATCCTTCAACAGTATTATCATTTAAAGCAACATGAGTTACCTCTAAATCTGTCCCTTCAACTGAATCACGGTCTACCTCATATCCGTGGTTTTGTGATGTGATATGCACTTTATTTGTCAGTAAATCTTTTACTGGGTGATTACATCCACGGTGTCCAAACTTCATTTTCTTCGTATCTGCTCCATTTGCTAAGGCAAATAATTGATGACCTAAGCAGATTCCGAATAATGGGTATTTCGTTTGAATTTTGCGAATCATTGGTAAGGCCTCAACGACATCTTTTGGGTCTCCAGGACCATTACTTAATACGACTCCATCTGGATTTAACAATTCAATTGCTTCAGCTGTTGTATCGAATGGAACCACAACCACTTCGCATCCTCTAGCTGTTAATTCACGCACAATTCCTTTTTTTACTCCGAAGTCTACTAAGACAACTCGGTGCCCTGATCCTGGTGCTGTATAAACCATTTTGGTTGAAACATGCTCAACATGACGATTTAAAACAGGTGTTGCTTTTAACTTGGCCAAAATTTCTTCATCACTTAAGTTAATGTCAGCAATCATTCCGCGAATAGCCCCATGCTCTCGGATTTTGATAGTTAATGCTCGCGTATCAACATTGCAAAGTCCTGGAACTTTCTTTGCTTCTAAAAATTGACTTAATGTTTTTGTTTTACGCCAGTTAGACGGCACTTCACAATATTCTTTTACAATAATTGCAGATGCTGATGGTGAGAATGATTCGAAGTCATGATCATTAATTCCGTAGTTTCCAATAAGAGGATATGTCATCGTAACCATCTGACCAAAATATGATGGATCAGATAAAATTTCTTGATATCCTGTCATTCCAGTATTGAATACGACTTCTCCAATCACTGAATCTGTGCATCCAAATGCCGTTCCTAAAAATACTGTTCCATCTTCTAATACAAGCTTACGATTATACATTTTTAACCCTCCTGTTAGTTCATCTCAGACTCAATATAAACAATTTTTCCTTCTACTAAAGTCATGACTGGCCATCCCATTGTTTTATAACCAGTAAATGGTGTATTTTTTCCTTTTGATTTAAATGTTTTCGGATCAATCTCCCTCTCTTTATCTAAATCAATGACTGTAATATCTGCACTTACACCTATATTCAACGTTCCATATGGTAAGTCAAAGATTTGAGCCGGTTTAGTACTCATACAGTCAAGTAATTGTTTTAAACTCATTTTATTCGTCTTAACGAAGTGAGTGTAAAGTAGCGGGAATGCTGTTTCAAGTCCAACAATTCCAAACGGCGCTGTTTCAAGCCCCCACGCTTTTTCATCTTCATGGTGTGGTGCGTGGTCTGTTGCAATGACATCAATCGTTCCATCGAGAAGTCCTGCAATACATGCCGCACGATCTTCATCACTGCGTAGTGGCGGATTCATTTTAAAGTTTGGATCATCGTTTTGAATATCCATATCACATAAAATTAAGTGATGTGGTGAAACTTCAGCTGTTACATTAATACCTTGTGATTTTGCAAAACGAACTAACTCAACACTTTCCTTTGTACTGATATGACAGATATGATAATGAACTCCTGTCGCCTGTGCTAACATAATATCTCGTGCAATTTGTGCTGATTCACTAACTGATAAAATTCCACGATGTCCATTTGCCTTAGCATATTCTCCCTCGTGTAAATAACCGCCAAATAATAAACTATCATCCTCACAGTGAGCAACGATTGGTTTATTAACTGCCTTCGCACGTTGCATAGCTTGATACATTACACCAGCTTCTTGAATTCCTCTCCCATCATCTGAGAATCCTAAAATACTTGTATTTGATAATCCCTCAACGTCGACGATTTCCTCACCGCGCTCCCCAATCGTAATCGCTCCGTAAGGTAAAACACGTACCTTTGCACTTTGTTTAATTAAATTTTCAATATATGAAACATTTTCAAGTGTATCTGGGACTGGGATGGTATTAGCCATCGCTGCTATTGTGGTGTATCCGCCACGGGCTGCCG
Source organism: uncultured Turicibacter sp. (assembly GCF_938044715.1). Classification (NCBI taxonomy): domain Bacteria; kingdom Bacillati; phylum Bacillota; class Erysipelotrichia; order Erysipelotrichales; family Turicibacteraceae; genus Turicibacter; species uncultured Turicibacter sp. Next base: position 13,223 of record NZ_CALIOS010000003.1, on the reverse strand, counting down.
CTTCCGTCCCTGTTTCAATTGTCTCTTTTCTTTCATATCCCGGTTCTCTTAGATGAACATGTACATCAATTAATCCAGGTGCAACTAATTTTCCTTTTAAGTCATATACGGTTGCTGATGTTTCCTCAATATGATCAGCTATTTTTTTTATCATCCCTTTGTTGATTAAAATTTCAACTGATTCGAACTCACCGTGTCCATTAACACGTTTTCCATTTTTTAAAAGTATCATCCCAATCACTTCCTACTCAAAATTTGTAATCATATTCGCTCGATGACTTTTATCCTAATAAATGAGTTAAAACTGACATACGAACATAAACTCCGTTTTCCATCTGTTTAAAGATTCGACTTCGTTCACATTCGACGACTTCATTTGCAATCTCTACTCCACGGTTAAATGGTGCCGGATGCATAATAATCGCTCCATCTTTCATACGTTTTTCACGTTCTACTGTTAATCCATATTGCTGATGATACTCTTCTTTTGTTAAGCTCATCCCATTATCGTGACGTTCGTGTTGAACTCGAAGTAGCATGATAATATCCATTTCCTCAATCACTTCATCTAATGTTTCCCAATGGTACCCAACCTCCTGGAATTGTTCCGGTGCTACCACATGAACTTCCATTCCTAATCGATTCATCACTTCAATATTTGTATGTGCAACGCGTGAGTGAGCAATATCTCCAACAATTGCAATCTTTAATCCTTCAAATTCCCCATACTCTTGAAGGATAGTGAGTAAATCAAGTAATGACTGCGTCGGATGATTACCACTTCCATCTCCACCATTGAATATTGGAATGTTGAGATTTGGAATCAGTTCATCAAAGTAGTTATTTTGTGGGTGACGGATAACAACTCCATCTACTCCGATGGCTTCAAATGTTTTAACTGTGTCATAAAGCGTTTCTCCTTTTTGAACGCTCGAAGTTTCTGCCGTAAAATCTAATGTGTGGAGCCCCACTTTATGTTCAGCCATCGCAAATGAATACTGAGTTCTTGTACTTGGTTCAAAGAATAAATTTGCTACTACTTTGCCTGTTAATTGTGGTACATTCCCACCTTCAGCATATTGATTTGCTGTTTCTAAAATAGTCATAATTTCTTCAATCGTTAAATCAGATAATCGTGTTAAATGCTTCACTTGAGTCATTCTTACCACCTTTTTCTACAATATTTTTCCTTATTTTCTATATTTTTCTTGAAATTTGGTTATAAAAAAATCAGCACAAAAGCTGACTCTTTTATAAAAGACTAATTAGTCACAGTTGGTTTTGCCTTCACAACAGTAGAAGATACAGATTCTTCTGCTACTTCTAATTCACATTCAGTTGTTCTAGAACTTGGCCCGTAAGAAGCTTCTTTTTCAGGTAAGATTAAGTGTAAGATAACACCGATAATCGCAGCCAATGCCATTCCTGATAAAGTGATTTGTCCAATGTTAATTGTTAATCCACCGATTCCTGTGATTAAAATAACCGCACCGATAATCAAGTTACGTTGTTTTCCAAAGTCGATTTGATTATTGATTAAGACACGTGCACCTGATGAAGCAATAACTCCAAATAGTAAGATACTAACTCCACCCATAACCGCGCTTGGTACTGTTTGAACTAATGCTGTAAATTTTCCGATGAATCCTAGCGTGAAAGCGACAATTGCTGCCCCACCGATAACCCAAACAGAAGCTACTTTTGTTAAACCAATAACTCCAGTATTTTCACCGTATGTTGTATTTGCTGGTCCGCCAATGAATCCAGCCATAAATGTTGCAACCCCATCCCCAATTAATGTTCGATGTAATCCAGGATTTTTTGTTAAGTCTCGTCCAACGATTGTGCCAAGAACTAAGTGATCTCCGATATGCTCTGTAATGGTTACAATTGCAACCGGAATCATAATCGCTGCTACTTCTAAGCTAAAGACTGGCTTTGAATGTAAAAAAGCAAAGCTTGGAAGTTCGAATAGGTTCGCCTGTGCAACTGGTGTGAAATCAACTAAGTTAAAGCACACCGCTGAAATATATCCTGCTACAATTCCACTAAAGATTGGGAGTAGTTGTAATAATCCTTTTGTATAAGTTGACACGATAACGGCTGTTAGCAATGTGATTAATGCAACTACGATATGTTCTGATGCCATATTTACCGCAGTTCCTGCTAAACTTAATCCGATAACCATAATTGTTGGTCCGATAACAACTGGTGGTAAAATTTTATTTAACCAATCAGTTCCGACAAATTTAATGATGACCGCAATAAACATATAAACTAACCCAACCATCATTAATCCGCCCATCACGGCCCCATAATTAGCTCCGTCTGCTACTCCTGTTGCACTTAATGCTAAAGCTGCTGTAATTGGAGCAATATACGCAAATGATGATCCTAAATAGACTGGTGATTTTCCTTTTGTTACAAAAATATAAAATAAAGTTCCAATTCCTGATGAAATTAAAGCTAAACTTACTGGTAATCCTGTTAAAATTGGGACCAAAACTGTTGATCCAAACATGGCTAAAACGTGTTGAATACTTAATGCAATCCAGTGTAATGCTTTTGGTTTTTCATGGACATCTAAAACTAACTTCTTTTCCATAATAATCACCCTTCTTTTCTTTTTTAGCTTTATTTTTTCTGTATAAGAATTGGCTTAATCTTCAATCCACCTTCAACGAGCAGATGCTCGATGAAGCCTTTTATTATACAAAAAAATCCCCTTTTAGCTTATAGGTAGGCCAAAAGAGGATACACGAGTTCCATTAAAGGAAGATATAAAATATCTATTATCTATTAACGTGTTCTTCTCAGCCTCACGGGACCGAATTAAAGCTTTCTTGGTTATTATAGGAGAATTCTTTTAAAATGTCAACAACTCCTGAACGACAAATACATGTTTCGACAGAAAAACGTTTTTATACAAAAAACCATTCACTTAAAAATTCTTTAACAAATGACTCCATTACTTGATGACGATGGTTGGCAATTTCTTTTGCCGTCTCTGTATTCATTAAATCCTTTAATTTAAATAATTTTTCATAAAAGTGATTAATTACTGTTCCTTGATGTGCACGATACGCAGCCTCATCTAAAAAATCTACGGGTTCAATATCTTCATCGAACATTTTAGAACCTTTTGCTCCACCATACATAAACGTACGACCGATCCCAATTGCTCCAATTGCATCTAAACGATCAGCATCTTGAACAATTTGGGCCTCTAAAGTTTTAACAGCTTCTCCATTCCCCCCTTTATAAGAAATATTTTCAATTATATAAAAAATTTGCTCTAACTCAGACTGTGTACATCCAATCATTTGTAAAAACAAAAATAACTTAGCTTTTTGAGCAACAACATCTTCAAATAATTTCGCATCAATCACATCATGAACTAATGCCGAAATTAAAATAACACGTTCATTTCCTCCTTCTCTTTTAGAAATATGTTTAGCGATTCTAGAAACACGAAGGGCATGATCAATACTATGTCCACTCGAATCTACGCCTAACTCACTTTCTAAAAATTCAACGATACGATCAAAAACTTGTTCCATCATACTCACCGGCACTTTCTTAGTTGTCTTTTAGTCTTTCATTATAACATTTCATCTTTTAGTATTCTCAACTATTCACTATCTAATTTTTACTAATCCATCTACTATATAATTATAGGTAATATTTTAATGATAATTTTGTTTTTATTATAAATTATTAAATAATACGCCCCACTCTAAAACGATAAAAACCATCTACTCCTTCTACTATAGTTAAAAAAAAAGACTAATTTCCCGAGAAATTAGTCTTTTCCTCATTTATTTTGTTAAAGGTTTTGTTTGTTCGACTAACCACTCTAATTCGCGTCCTTCTAAATTAGGTGATAAAACGTCTAACACTTTTTGATGATACTGATTTAACCATGCTAATTCTGATTCTGTCATTAATGTTACATCAACCGCTCTCGTATCAATCGGGAAGTATGAAATAGTTTCAAATTCATAAAACTCACCATATTCTGTTGCATTACGTTCTACAACTAATAACGTATTTTCAATACGAATTCCGTGACGACCCTCCTCATAAATTCCTGGTTCATTCGTAATCATCATTCCCGGTTTTAATGGAACAGTTTGCGTTAATCTAAACCCTTGTGGACCTTCATGAACCCCACCGAAATAAGAAACCCCATGACCTGTTCCACAACGATAGTCTAATCCATACTCCCAAATTGGTTGACGAGCTAAAATATCAAGATTTCCACCTGTACATCCTTTTTGGAAGACTGCTTTACACAGATTAATATGTCCTTTTAAAACAAGTGTGTAATGTAATTTTTCTTCATCAGTCAACTCACCAAGCACAAAAGTTCTTGTAATATCCGTCGTTCCATCAAGATATTGCCCTCCTGAATCAATAAGCAGGAATCCTTTTTTATCAAGTTTCGTACAATTCTCTTTCGTTGGATTATAATGCATCATAGCTGCATTTGCACCGTAAGCAACAATAGCCCCAAAACTTGAACCATAATTTAATGGTTGACGGCTTCTATGAACTTCTAAAATTTCACGCACATCGAATTCAGTTAATCCCGCTTCTGAGTCTAGCTTTTCATAAATCTCGCAAACCGCACCAACTAACGCTACGCTATCTTTTACTTGAGCATTATGTGTATTTTCAATCTCAACTTTATTTTTAACAGCTTTCAATTCATTAACGATATCATGTCCATCAATCACTGTTACCTCTTGTTTCTTCGTTAAAATATCGTATAAATAATAGTTCATTGAATCAACAGGACATAAAATAGAACCACTTAATTGATTTAACACCTCATCAATTTGAGCGTAATCTTTCAATGTCACACCATTTTCAGTTAGATACGTTTTAACATCTTCACTTAAACGATGATTATCTACAAATAAGTAAGCTTCATTTTCAAGTACTAAGCCATAAGAAACGACAAGCGGATTGAATAAAATATCATCACCTCGAACATTAAATAACCAAGCAATACTTCCAAGTGCTGTTAAAACATAACCATTGGCCGATATTTTTTTCATTTCCTCGCGTACAATGCTCAACTTTTCATGACAACTATATCCTGTATACTGAGTTTCATGAACAAATACATCTGTTGATGGAATTGCCGGACGATTTTCCCAAACAGAATCAAGTAAATCTTCATCGACTTTAAGTTTAAGATGTTTAGCTTCAAACGCCTTTTTCATCTCTTTAACAGTCGCAACAGATAATACTTTCCCATCAAATCCTACTGTATCTCCTTCATTCAACACACTAACTAAATACTCATTAATAGTTGGAACGCCCGGTTGTGCCATCTTAAACAGCTTAACCTCACTTCCTTTTAACTCATTTTCAGCTTGAATGAAGTAACGTCCATCTGTGAAAAGTCCACTCTCATCTAATGTAATCACAAGTGTCCCCGCAGAACCTGTAAATCCCGACATATACGCACGACCTTGCCAATGTGTCGCCACATATTCACTTAGATGTGCATCAGAACTCGGAATCACATACGCGGATAATCCATGATTTTTCATCATATTTCTTAATAAATTAATTTTCTCATTCACGTTCATTATTTTCGCTCCCTACTAATCAAATGATAAACTACGATGATTGTAACATGCTTTAACCTTCTCAAACAGTAATTTTTGGAAAAATAATAAAACGACAGTACCTGTCGTTTTATTATTATAAACAATTGTTAATAACTAATAACAAAGAACGATATTTTGGAATGATTTCATCTTCTCCTAAAACACTGATAAAATGATTTAAAACAGCAGCTGCATCCAGTAATAAATTAAGATCTAATTGTTCGGGAAGAACATGTAAACAAATATCTTTTACTGCATCGGATGTCCATTCATTTGGAATTTGATCCTTAATAGTATACATAGCTAAAACAAACGTCTGAGTTATCACTTTATAGTGTTGTTGCTGTGAAGGCGATAGGTCATCTAAAGCTTGTTGCGTCTGTAATGTATCTGTAATTTGTTCTACAAAACTAACTAATTTTTCTTCATCTGTTATTTCTTCACTTTCAATCGCTTTAGGTTCATTTGCTGATGTTTGTAACTCTTCAAAAATATATTCTGCAAATTCGTGAGCTCTTAAAACGTGTGGATTTAATGTTAGCTTAACATCAATTTGGTGACAAAAATCTTCAAGTAATGCATAAGTATCTTCATCTTCAGCGACAATTTCGCATGGTCTGAGTTTAAGTTCAAGTAATTGTTTTCCAAACTCATTAATCGTATCCGTTAAATAAAGGGCTGCCGTTTCCTGAATATCTAGGAAAAACAATTGGCCTTCTTCAGAATCCACAAAGGCTGTCACCAACATATAGAAAGGTTGCTTTGAGTTTTCTGATACAACCGGAGTTGGTAAGTAAAATTGAATGGCTTCTAATGTGACGAGTAACTGAGGCAATTTTTTTAAGCGATAGGCGAGTAAATCATTTTGAAAAATTGTTTTTTTAGTTGAGATACTTTTGCGGTATAGACTCGCATCCACAAACTTAGATTTCCAACCTTCATCTGTAGGATAACGCATATAATACTTTGCATCATAAATTTCAGGAACCTTTAACACCTTTTGAAAACAAAGCTTAGACACCACTATAGCTTGTTCTATCACCTTCGTTAAAAAACGGCATTGCCATCCATCAGTTAAATACCAAGAGTAAACGCCTGGATGATGATATCTGAAGCGTGGAAACTGATTTTTTCCCTTAAAATCATATCCAAGTAATATTGCTTGTTCATCATCGACATCTGTCATGTTTTCCGAATTTTCGAAACTAACTGTTAAACAATTACGTTTCACTTCACTTTTCATAAAGACATGATCCATATAAGCTAAACTTGCTTTATCATACAAATATCGATATGATTGATAACCACTTGGACCTAAATACACAGATAATGAGAAATGTTCGCCCATCATTCCCATAATACTACAAAATCCATCAATATCCCTTTCATCGTCATGAATAATAAACACCTGAGATGCATACATCCACGTCCAGGGCTTTAAATCTCTAAACGCAATGGCTGCTTCATAAAGACGATGTAGCTCAATATTCGTGATATTTCCCATCTAAATTCACCCTCTCCTCGACTAAAACTAATCATCCTTAGTAAATAATATGTCGTTACTCGAAGAATCATGTTAAATTTTACAGAGGTAAAAAAAACAAAAAGTGACTTCAACTAGCTCAAGTCACTTAAACACTCAGTTTATATGTATTGTTTATTGGTTAGAAGTTGATCTTTTTACAATAAAGAATTGAATAATTTGCATCACGGACCCTGTTAAAAAATAGAGTCCAAACGCAAATGGAGTCGCTATTGTAATCGAAAACATGGCAAATGGCATATAATAAGTCATTACTTTCATCATCATATTACTCGTTTTATTTTGTTGCGCAGACGAATTAGTCATCATACTCTTATTCATCAAGCGCTGAGAATAAATTGAAATCCCCGCCACAATAAGGGCCAAAATCCAGTTAGCCAGTTGTACTGTGGCACCTAAATTAACCCCTAAAAATTCAGATGCAGCTGCATCTTTAATTAATGGATGACGAGAAATTGCCTGGTAGAATGCTAAAAAGACTGGCATTTGTAAAAATGGCAAAATACATCCCATCATTGGATTAAAATTATATTTTTTATAAAGATCCATCATCTCAGTTTGCATTTTTACTTGAGATGCTTGATCTGTTTTATTCTCATATTTCTTTTGAATCTGTTGCATCTCTGGCTGAATCTCTTGCATAATAGCTGAAGTCTTATTTGACTTCAAATATAATGGCATTAAAACTAACCGAACAATAGCGGTAGCTAAAATAATCGCAAGTCCCAAATTTTGATTTAATAAGTTATATAAAAATGTAATGAATGTTGCTAATGGTAATACAAAGACCTTATCCCATAGACCGGATGCCGTCTCAGGAGTAATAGATTTAGTTGAAATAGAACACCCCGTCATCAATCCTACCGCTAAGATTAAAGATACAACTAAACTTAACTTCTTTTTCAAAAAATTCCCCTCTTTCTAAAACTTTGCAACAATTTGAATAAATATCCGATTAAAAAATTCTGTCTTCGAATCAATCTTTTTAAATACTATAGCATTAAAGAATAGCTAACCTCGTCGAATAATATCTCTTGTTTCAATTTAATAAAAAATATTTTCCAACTCATAAAGATATGACCGTCATTTTTTCTATTAAACACTTTAAAAGTAAAATCGACTATATCTTCAGTTAAAATTTATGAATACCAAACCATCATGAACGCTAAAATCCATTTCATTTTTCTAAGCTTTTTAAATTACCACTTTTACCTACAACTAGAATTTATCAAATAAATAATTTGTCCTTCTATCTCCATTCATTCTAATTGCTATGAGAATCCATAACCTCTGATTTGAAAAATTCATGGTATCGCTTATCATTTGATTTTTCTAACATTAAGCTACCATCTATCTAGGATTCCTTCATAAAACTATCCTCAACTCTCATCAAAAGCAATCTATCTCATTCTTATCCCTAAATTAGAAAATTTTTAAGATATTTTTTTAAAATAAAGAATATGAGTAATCATTTATAATCAAAATAATAATGAAAAGAAAAATAATCGTTAAAAATTCTAATAATTATAATTTTATATCTAAATAAAATTGCTTCTAATTTATGTGTTTTTTTCATTAAAAGAATTTTTTATAATGATAACCCTTCATTTTTAAAAGTTTTTTTACACAATTTTTATTGAATTAGCCCTTAAATTCACTTATAATACTCATTATTGTAAGTATTTAATATAATTATGGAAAGTTTAGAATATTGTTGATTTTGACTTGGTTTTGATAATTAATTGACTTAACAATATATCAATAAACACTACTAGGGGAAAGAAGGTATTCACTTGAAAAAGAAATTAGGTCTAACATTAACATTGGTTTTAGCTGTTGGATTATTATCAGGATGTAGTATTTCGCAAGTTCCAATTACATCTGAAACAGCATCTGGTTTATGGGACAAGGTCTTCGTATTACCATTAGCAACATTCATTACATTTTTATATAACATATTAAGCCAAAACCTAGGATTTGCGATTATCCTGGCGACTGCAATTATTCGTTTAATCTTAATGCCATTATACTCAAAATCAAATAAATCAATGGCTGTGATGCAAGAAATCCAACCGGAGATGCAAAAAATTCAAAAGAAATATGAAAACAAAAAAGATCAAGCTTCTCAAGCAAAAATGCAAACTGAGATGATGGATCTTTACAAAAAATACAACTATAACCCAATGATGGGATGTATTTTACCATTCTTACAAATGCCAGTCTTCTTAGCATTCTACCAAGCAATTTCTCGTCATCCATTAATTAAAGATGCGGCTGCAGCGGAATTCTTCGGAATTAACTTAGGAGCAACTGGAACAATGCCTAACTATATTTTGGCATTCATTGTAGCTGGATTAACGATTCTTTCTCAACGTATGATGAATAAGAACATGGCCTCTAGCGCTCAACAAAACCAAACAAGCAATATGATGATGAAAGTTATGACTTACTACTTCCCATTTGCAATGTTCTCAATCACAATTGGAACACCATTTGCATTTGGATTATACTTCTTAACTGGACAAATCATGACGATTGTTCAATACTTAATTTTCAAAAAACCACAAGCGAAAAAATAATTTTATTTTAGATAAGTTAATTTAAATAAAATCATATTTTTTAAAAGAGAAGCACAAAAAAGTGTTTCTCTTTTTTTATATAATAAATTCCTTCTGTGTATAACTCTTTTACAAATTAAAATACTAGTTAATATATAATAAATATTCACCCTCATATATCAACTAAATTTTTATGTAAGGAATTATATGAAAACGTAAATAAAATGAGTGATTAGTAAAGAAAATAGATTTTTTTTCTTGTCGAAGAGAAATTAAATTTGTAAAATAGGAAAGTAATACTTTATATCTGATATCTTTTAAAAACAAAAAATATTATGGAGGGCACAATATGCAACAACCACGTATGTTATCAGCAAAAGAAATTGCGAATGAAGTCGTTGAAGTAAGTAAATACAAAGTATCTAGAAAAAATAGTGTTGTTTTAATTTCTGGTATGCTAGCTGGATTATTTATCGGCTTAGGATATACAGTTTATTTACTAGTTTATGGTCAAATGTCAGACCCTTATGTAGGTAAAGTTGTCGGTTCATTCTTATTCCCAATTGCTTTAATTTTAATTTTATTAACGGGAGCAGATTTATTTACTGGAAATACATTAATTGCTAAAGCATGCTTTAAAAAAGAAGTTAAAGTAAGTGCTTATATTAAGAATTTAGTACTAGTTTGGGTCGGTAACCTATTAGGTATTTTATGTGCTATTGGATTACTATACGGGGCTCGTTTATTTACAAATGGTGTTAGTCCAACAGTTGCAGAAAATATTATGCATATTGCTGAAGTAAAAATTCATACACTTTCAACATCAGAAGTTTTCTTCCGTGCAATTTTATGTAATATCTTAATTGCCGGTGGTGTATATGTATCTTATGCAGCTAAAGATGTAACAGGAAAAGTTTTATTAAATGTTATCGTTGTTGCAGTCTTTGCTTTAATGGGTGTAGAACACTGTATTGCTAATATGTTTGTTTTAGGAATGGGAAAAGTTTTAGGTGCTGATATTACGTTTGGTGGTATTGGATGGAATTTATTCATTGCTACTATCGGGAATATTGTTGGTGGATTTATCATTGCTATTCCATATTACTTTAACTTTATTCACGCATATAAAAAACAACAAGTATAAAAAAAATAAAAACACTGAATTTCAGTGTTTTTATTTTTTTTATTTTATTCCATTGATTTTGAATATAGAGATACATCTTTTTATAAATTATAAACTGTCTTTACTCTTTGTTGTAATGTTTCGCTATTAGGCATAATTTTAGCCTCTCCTGCGATAAATAAATAACGATATAAAATTTCAGGAACCAATTTTAATTCCTCTTCAGATAAAATATTTGGTAAAATTTCACGACATGCTGTTTCTACATGATCTGCTGTCCAATAATCCGGAAATTCATTAAAATTTCCAAGCATAACAATATGAAACAACTCCACAATATTTGAAAATTGAGCTTGAACTTCTTTTGACATATCTCTAGATAGTGAATCAGAATTTAAAATAGTCTTACAAATCTCTCGAATTGTTTGCATCATGACATCAACTTGATTTAGAGAATCTTCATCAAAGTCATAATTTTCATCTTCTGTAGAATCAATTAAATCGTCCATAAATTCATGAGCAGCTTCTAAATAATCTACTTTCAAAATCGGTATTTTAGTTTTCTTACAAAAGTCAGCAAATACATCAATAACTTCTTGATGATCTGAGACTAAACAAGCAGGTCTAAATTTTAAATCTCTACTTAATGTTCTTGCAAATTTTGATAAAACTTCATCATAACTTTCTCGACTCGAATCCGTCATCTCAGCTAGAACTAATTGCTTTGAATCTTTATCTAAAATCGCTGTAATCATTGGAAAAAATCCTCTGGCACTAGGTTTTGTTTGAACGGGGTCAGGCAATAAAAACTGAGTGACTTCAAACACCATATCATACTGTGGTAACTTCATAATACGGTACGCTTCTAATTCATTATGATATGTAATTTGCAAATCAGAAATTTGTTCCAAAAATAAATTCATTGAAACTTTAATCGTATTCCACTCAGCTTGTTCATTTTGAACACGGATAAAAATTTGATCACCAGTTGCGTTAATTTGATTCGTCTGAATGAGGTTAGCTAACTGAGTTGCTTGCTCAAGTGCTGTGGCTAAAAAACGGCATTGCCATCCATCCTCAAGCTCAGCTGGTAAAAATCCTGCTTTATAATCTCGAAACTGTGGCCATTCCTTAGTACCTTTAAATTTTAAACCTAATGCTTTGATTTGTTCAATATCTTTATCAGATAACTGACTTCTATCTTCAAAGCTAGAAACTAAACAAGTTTGTCCCCATAATGTTTTAAAATAATTTGGGTGCCACAGCTCATCATCACTTAATTCTAACATCTGTAAATACCCTTTCAATCCTTCTATCCCTAAATAAACATTCAAAGCTAAATGTTTTCCTTTTTGGCCCAAAATACAGCAAAATCCAGTCAAATTAGTTTCCGGATCTTGCACCGCAAATAATTGATGCTCCGTCATAAAATTCCATGGACTAAAACATTTAAAATCCATAGATGCTTGATATAATCGGCTCCATTCAGTAACAGTTGGCATCCTACTCCTCCTTATTAATCGTTTAAATTATTATGGTAAAATAAGGTTTTTGTTACACATAAAAGTATAATTTTTATTTCAAAAAAAATTAGAATGCACTATTCTTGACCATCTTTTTTGAATTTTGTTAAAGTAAGATTAGAAATAAATTAAAAATATCACAATATATAAATATAGATATAGTTCATACTACTTATAGGAATAATTCCGTAATTTATTTCAAATTTGACTGTTGGAGGGTAATGTATGATTCAGACTGTAGCCTTAAATAATGATGTTCATTGGTTAGGAATTCTTGACCCAAATCTTGATGTCTTTGATATCATCATGGAGACAAAATACGGAACAACTTATAACTCTTATTTAGTTAACACAACTGAAGGAGCAATTCTAATTGAAACAGTAAAAGAAAAATTCTTTGATTCATATTTAGAAAAAATTAAAGAAACAATTGGGGACTTAGAAAATATTAAGTACATTATCACCAATCATACAGAACCAGATCATGCTGGTTCAATTGGACGTTTAGTAAAACTTCTTCCTAATATTACAGTTATCGGTTCGAAAACGGCCATTACTTATTTAAAAGATTTAATCAATATGGATTTTAACTATTTAACAGCCGAAAGTCTAAAAACTTTCACACTGGGAAATAAAACATTTGATTTCATCCCTGCTCCATTTTTACATTGGCCAGACTCAATGTACTCTTATTTAAAAACAGATAATATTTTATTTACTTGTGACTCATTCGGATCACATTATAGCCCGAAACATGGCATTAAATTATCTGAAGTACCAGAAAGCGAGGAAGCGAACTACCAAGATGCCCTACTTTATTACTACACGGCTATCTTTTCACCATTCAAACCT
>NZ_CALIOS010000002.1:0-11087 GCF_938044715.1 uncultured Turicibacter sp. | reverse complement strand
CCACGTAACTTATTTACAACTAAAGCTGCCAACGCTTCATTTTCAACATCATCTGCCACAATCACCATTGGACGACCTGTTTGAACTAATTGTTCAAGAATTGGTAAAATATCTTGTAAAGTCGAGATTTTTGAATCCGTCACTAAAATATATGGATTATCTAAAATTGCTTCCATTTTATCTGTATCAGTTACCATATATGATGATAAATATCCGCGATCAAATTGCATTCCTTCAACAATATCCATTGTTGTTTCGAATCCTTTAGACTCTTCTAATGTAATCACACCATCATTTCCAACACGTTCCATTGCTTCTGCAATTAACTTACCAATTTCCTCATCAGCTGCAGAAATAGCTGCAACATTAGCAATCGATTCTTTTCCTTCAATCGGTTTAGAAGCCGATTTTAATGCTTCAACCGCAACCTTAACAGCGCGTTCCATTCCACGACGAATCGTCATTGGATTTGCACCTGCTACAATATTTTTATTTCCTTCACGAATCATAGCTTGTGCTAAAACCGTAGCCGTCGTTGTCCCATCACCTGCTACATCATTCGTACGACTTGCTACTTGAGCCACTAAACGAGCTCCCATGTTTTCAAACTTATCCTCAAGTTCAATTTCCTTTGCAATCGAAACCCCATCATTAATAATTTGAGGTGCTCCAAATTTTTGCTCAAGGATTACATTTCTTCCTTTAGGTCCAAGCGTTACTTTTACTGTATCAGCTAACTTATCCACACCACGAATCATCGCACGACGAGCATCTTCAGCAAATAAAATTTCTTTTGCCATTAAAATTCCTCCCTTATCACCTATATTTAAACTATTTTAATATCAATTATTCAACAATTGCTAAAATATCCTCAGATGAAACAATCACTAAATCCTTCCCTTGATGGTTGACCTTAGTTCCACCAAATCCATTATAGATAACACGTTGTCCCACCATAACATCAAGTGGTAAACGTTGTCCATTATCAAGAATACGCCCTTCTCCCACAGCCAAAATAACACCTTCAGAATGACTTGGCTTTGCAGCTTCTCTTGAAAGAATAATTCCACTTGCCGTTGTTAGTTCAACTTCTACAACTTCAAGTACAACATGATTATTCAGTGGTTTTAACATAATGTTCCCTCCTCGTTTTAGCACTCAAGATGTAAGAGTGCTACTGTGTTGATTATACAAATACTAATAAATATTGGCAATAGATAAAAACCAAATTCCTATTTATTATAGTCACTCTTTCCATAAATATGCTTAATTTTATTGAGCATTCCAATTATTAAAATGCTACTTGTCGAGAAATGAAAAAAGTTAGAACGATTTAAAATCTTCCTAACTTTTTATTTCTCTAATTTTGTTTTGTCTTTTGATAGATGATTTTCATTCCCTTAAATCCTAAATCTGGATCATAAACATCAATCATATCCGTTTCATTAAAAATAATTCGACCAAGACCCCCAGTTGCAATAACCTTAAGATCCTTGCCAACTTGCTCTTTAACCTTTTTAATAATATATTCAGTTTGTCCAATATATCCAAAGACAAGTCCACCTTGCATGCTTGTAATTGTATTTCGGCACACAATTGACTCAGGCTTTTTGATTTCAATCTCTGGTAATTTAGCAGCTTGAGTCCATAATGCTTGAGCACAAATTTCAATTCCAGGTGAAGTTACGCCAAACTCAAATTCTCCAAATTCATTAACATAATCATACGTTGTCGCCGTTCCGAAATCAATCACTAGCGCAGGTCCTCCATAAATATGATAAGCGGCTGCGATATCTACAATTCGGTCTGCTCCAACCTCTTTTGGATTTTCTGTTTTAATCGAAATACCTGTTTTCACGCCAGGACCTACAATCATCGGCTCTAAGTTAAAATACTTACGAATTCCATTAGTTAAAGAATGCATAACCTTCGGCACAACACTAGAAATTAAGACAGCTTCAATCGATAAAGGGTTAATATCCTTCGTACGGAAAAACGACAAAATCGTAATTCCAAACTCATCTGACGTTCTTTGCATCTTAGTTGTTAATCGAAAATTAGCAATTAGCTCATCTTGATTATACACACCTAATGTAATGTTTGTATTTCCTACGTCAATAACAACTAACATACTTCTCCTCTTTTCTCCATTAACATCGTCATCAGACGACTTAAAATCTCATATCCAACTGCCTCTTTACTCATTAAATCAAGCTTCTCACAGTTCGATTCCGTAATAAATGTAACTAAATTTGTATCTTTATTAAAGCCTGCACCTTCATCTGTTAACTGATTAGCAACAATCATGTCAGCTTTCTTATTTATTAATTTTTTAGTCGCAAACTCGACTAAATTTTCAGTCTCCATTGCGAATCCACAAACCACTTGATGCGGTAATTTATGTTGACCAGCATAAGCTAAAATATCTTGATTCATAACAAATTCTAAAGTCAATCGATCACCAGATTTTTTCAACTTTTGATTTGCAACAGATTCAACACCGTAATCTGAAACAGCTGCTGATTTAATTAAAATATCATACTGAGACTTTAATGAATCGAATACTTCAAACATTTCCGTTGCCGTACGAACGTTAATAACTTCAATTCCCACTGGCTTTCTTAAATTAACCGGACCTGAAATTAACGTTACATTTGCTCCTAAATTTCTAGCTGCGCGGGCTACTGAATACCCCATTTTTCCACTTGAGTGATTCGTAATAAACCGAACCGGGTCTAAATCTTCCTGTGTAGGACCTGCCGTTACAACAACCTTGACTCCTTCAAGTGGCTTTTCTTTAACGATTGCCCATTCAATAGCATCCATAATATCATCTACATCAGCTAATCTTCCGGCACCAATATCACCGCAAGCCAAATAACCGCTGCCTGATTCAATAAATTGCATACCAGCTTCTTTACACATCTTGATATTTCGTTGTGTAATAGGATTAGTTAACATTCCCGTATTCATTGCAGGTGCAATTAATTTAGGACAAGACGCTGCTAAAAATGTTGTTGATAACATATCATCTGCTAATCCATGAGCAAACTTAGCAATACAATTTGCTGATGCTGGAGCCACTACAAATAAATCTGCTCGTTGTGCCAATGAAATATGATTCACATTATACTCAAAATTACGATCGAACGTATCAATTGATACTCGATTATGAGTTAACGTTTCAAATGTTAACGGCTGAATAAACTCGGTTGCATTTTTAGTCATAATCACATGGACATCATAGCCCTTTTTATATAAATTACTAGCAATCTGAGCACTTTTAAATGCTGCAATACCGCCCGTGACACCTAAGACAATCGTCTTTTTGCTCAATTACATCACCTTCTTCATCATCGGCTCTAATACCTTAACTAATGGTGTCGTTACAACAGTGGCTAAAATTGCTTCTAACACACTATTTGTTGTGATAAGTCCCATTAAAAGCACAAATAATTCTGAAACATCTACCCCTTTAGCCGCTGCATAGCTTGGACCAAAGAATAAATAAATCATACCTAAAACTAAAACACTATGCATAATCGTACAGACCAATGCCGTAACAGCACTACCTGCAACATTATGATTTCGTTTCTTAAACCAAGTATATAACAATGCACTCATGACTCCAAGTAATACACGTGGGCCAATTGCGATGACTAAACTCATTAAATTCCCGTGATACTCACCCAATGAATAAAACGGAGTAAATACAAACGATGTAATCGTTGGGGTAATCGTATTAATTAACACACTTCCAAGTCCAAAGACTAAACCAGTTATTGCTCCACCTTTAACGCCAAGTAACATCCCCGCTAAAATAACCGGAATATGCAATGTTGTCGCGCGAATTGGACCAAGTGGAATAAATCCAAGTGGTGTAAACATTAAAACGACCTCAATACTACAAAACATTGTCAGTAAAACTAAAAATTTTGTTTTCTTTCTTGTACTATTCATTTTTCTTCTCCTCCACTGTCGCTTCCTAAGAATGCAACGCATCGAAATTTAAATTTGAATCCATGGTCATTATTTGATTGATGTCTATATGATCACCATCAACTCTCCCCATCTCATCGCTTTTTATTATACTTAGGTTATAACCTTTTTTCAACCAAAACAAAAGATTTTTCCATTATAAACCACAGATTAATTATGACGCTTACATTTACATAATAAAAACTCCTTATTCTTATAAAATTTGCGTCATTTCGACACTTTTTATTCAATAAAAAAGCTTATAATCCTAAAGATTATAAGCTTTTCCCCCTCATATAACATCCCTTATAAATTATCGTCCCGCTTGTTCTTTTTGGAATACATAAAAGAATAACGTTTCTAGTTCCATATTTAAATCAACTTCATGAACTGTAATCTCTTCACTCACATTAATTACTGTTGATGACAAGTTTAAAATCCCTTTGATTCCCAATCCTTCTAATGATGTAGCGACAGCTTGTGCTACCGTTGGTGGTACCGTTAAAATAACATATGTTACTTTATGCTCCTCAATATAATCCTTTAAACTATCTAAATGGTATAAAGGTAAATCGCCGATACATTGTCCCACTAATGACTCATCCGTATCAAACCCAGCAACTAAGTTAACTGGTGTTCTGAAGACGCGTTTTTTGAATTTATCTGAACTAAAATATTTTAATAAGGCACGTCCTAAGTTACCTACCCCAATTAAAACACAGCTTTGAACGTCTTCTGTTTTTAACAAGTTATTGAATGCTTCTAGTACAATTCTAACTTCATAACCATAACCTTGGCGTCCTAATTCACCTAAATATGAAAAATCACGACGAATTGTAGCTGAATCGATTCCAATTTTTTGGCTCAATTCGCTTGATTGAATTCGTTTTACCCCCATCTCATCTAATTCAACGAAACAGCGACGGTATAATGCTAATCTTTTTATTGTTGCATTCGGAATATTTGATAGCATAAAAAACCTCCTTTACCATATTAAAATAATATCATGAAAATAATGCAATGTGAATACTGTCACGAGCATAAAACGTCTATATGTTAAATTACTTCAAAAATCGTCCCTTATTTACATTAGTGTCCGTTGCACATCTTGAGATTAAGCATTATACTTATTATTAAAGTCACAGAGTTTTTAATAACCTCATAACCTTAAAAACTAAATTCAAACAACGTAACTTTTTAAAGGAGATAGACCATGATTTTATTACAAACAAGTAAATTGACGAAACTCTATTCAGGAACGCCAATTCTTGAAAACGTCCAATTTGAAGTCAAAAAGGGTGAGCGCATAGCAGTTGTTGGACGTAATGGAGCTGGAAAATCAACACTACTAAAAATGATTGCAGATGAAATTGACTTTGACTCAGGTGAAATCCATAAACCCCAAAGCGTCATCCTTGGTTATTTTGCACAATCAAGCCATGTTAATTCAGACGATACTATTTATAATGAAATGTTAAAAGTATTTAGTAAAACACTTCAATTAAAGAAACAATTAGAAGAATTAAGTTTAAAAATGGCTGAAATTGATCCTACAACTGAAGCCTACCTAAAAATTATCGAACAATACCAAAATATGAATCACCAATTTGAATTAATGAGTGGCTACACCTATGAAGCTGAAATTAATAACATTTTAAATCGATTCAAATTCAATGAAATTGGTTTTGACCAAAAAATTTCAAACTTAAGTGGAGGACAAAAAACCCGCTTAGCGTTAGCAAAACTTCTACTTCAAAAACCAGATATCTTAATTCTCGATGAGCCAACCAACCACTTAGATATTGATACAATTGAATGGTTAGAAGGATACCTAAAAAAATATTCAGGCGCCGTTGTTATCGTATCCCACGACCGTTTCTTTATCGACCAAATTGCTACAACTATTTATGAAATTGAATATAGAAAATGTACGAAATACAAAGGAAATTACTCAGACTATATCGACCAAAAAGCCGTTGCTTATAGCTCTTTAATGAAACAATACGAAAAGCAACAAAAAGAAATCTCAAAAATGGAAGACTTCATTAGCCGTAATATCGTTCGTGCCTCTACGACAAAGCAAGCCCAATCTCGACGTAAAAAACTTGAGAAAATGGAACGTATTGAAATACCTAAAATTAACGATAAATCAATTGGAATCACATTTGAAATTGACCGTCGCAGTGGAAATGACGTTTTAAAAGTAGAAAATTTAAGCGTTGGGTACGACAATCAGGTGATTACAGACGATTTAAACTTTCAAATTAATCGACTTGATCGAGTAGCTTTAATCGGTCCTAATGGAATCGGAAAATCAACTATTTTGAAAACAGTTGCACAAACCCTTCCCCCACTTAAAGGAGATATCTATTATGGAAAAAGCTTAGATATGGGATATTTCGATCAAGAGCAGGCTAACCTAAACTCTAGCAATACAGTCTTAAATGAAGTTTGGAATTGTTTCCCTGGACGACTTGAAAAAGATATTCGTACCTTACTTGGAAACTTTTTATTTACAGGTGATGATGTCTTTAAAACCGTTAATCAGTTATCCGGTGGAGAAAAAGTTCGACTCACATTATGTAAGCTCATGCTTGAAAAAAACAACTTCTTATTACTCGATGAGCCGACTAACCACTTAGATATTGATAGTAAAGAAATGCTTGAATTATCACTTGAAGACTATGAAGGGACTGTCTTCTTCATCTCTCATGACCGTTACTTCATCGATAAAATTGCGACACGTGTTTTAGAGGTTACTCCACATGGTGTAACTTCATATATTGGAAACTATTCAGACTACACTGAAAAAAAACAACAATTAGCTGAAAAAGAAGCAGCACTACAAGCCGAAAACTCTAAGAAAAATGATGAACCAACCATAACTGATTATCAAAAACAAAAAGAGCAACGTCGCTTAGAGCAACAACGTAAACGTCAATTAGAAGATATCGAAACAAAAATTTCAGAATACGAAGAAGAATTAGCTTATAATCAAGCTGAACTCTTCAAAGAAGAAGTTTACCTTGATACACAAAAATCAGCGGAAGTTCAATCACGCATTGAAGAACTTGAACAATTATTAGCTGATGCAATGGAAACATGGGAATCACTAGCGTAACCAAAAAAAGTCTCGAAAATCGAGACTTTTTTTCTATATTTTTAGAATATTGCGATAATCCGCTGAATATAATGTAACAAAAGGGGGAGTGCTAAATGTCACGTGGAATTAATAAAAATACCACTTATGACAGAATCGCAAGTCATTGGACAAAAGTCGGACATCGTGAATGGGCAAAAGCATTAAATAATGAAGGAGGCATCCATTATAAAAATGCTCGTGAAGCTTATGCAAAAGCTAATCGTGCACGTCATGCTGCGAGAAATAAATAATCTAACCACCTATAACTCTATCTACACAGATAGAGTTTTTTATATAATGAGATCTCGAAACAATTACCTTTACACTATTAATATAAATCACTCTCAATAACTAAGAATTCATTTGTTCTTTTTAAATATTTAAACATAAAAAAATTGGTATACCTCTCGATATACCGATTTAAAGACTATAAAGATTGTAATTCCATTCCTGGCATTCCATTCATATCAAGACCACTACGATGTCCTTTTAAATAAGCTTGTGTTCCGGCAGCTCCAATCATTGCTGCATTATCTGTACAAAGAGATAATGGCGGAATCGTTAACTTTACATCAGAATTTTTCGATACAGCCTCTTCAAGTGCATGACGCAATCCCTTATTAGCTGATACTCCACCAGCTACAATAATCTGTTTAACACCATACTGACGGGCAGCACGCATCGTTTTCTCTACTAATACCTCAACAACACTCGCTTGAAAACTTGCTGCTAAATTTTGTGGAACAATCTCTTGCCCACGTTGCGTAGCATTATGAACCGTATTAATAACCGCAGACTTTAATCCTGAGAAACTAAAATCATACGCCTCTTTGTCTAACCAAACACGAGGTAATTTATATGTATCCTCACCCTCAGCTGCTAAACGATCAATATGAGGCCCACCTGGATACGGTAATTTTAACGTACGAGCAACCTTATCATATGCCTCACCCACAGCATCATCTAATGTTTCACCAATCACTTCAAAATCATAATGATCTTTCATATAAACTAATTCAGTATGACCACCAGACACAACTAAAGCCAATAACGGAAACTCTAAAGGTTCTACTAACTGATTCGCATAAATATGACCTGCAATATGATGAACTCCCACTAACGGAATATTATGAACAAATGATAACACCTTAGCTGCATTAATTCCAATTAACAATGATCCTACTAATCCTGGACCCTCTGTCACAGCAATCGCATCAATATCACTCCATGTTACGTTAGCCACCTCTAAAGCTTCCTCAAATACACCCGTTATACTCTCAACGTGATGACGACTCGCAACCTCTGGAACAACACCACCGAAGCGTTGATGACTCTTAATTTGTGATGCTACAATATTGGCTAAAATCTCAGTACCATTTTTAACAACAGCAACACTCGTTTCATCACAACTACTCTCTACTGCTAATACTAAAACATCTTTTTTCATTCAAACCACCATTTCTATGTATTAAAATAATAAACCATCAATAAAGCATCTTCACCATCTGAATAATAATTCTTTCGTACGCTCGCACGTAAAAACCCACACTTTTCATAAAGTGAAATGGCAGGTTGATTACTCACACGAACCTCTAGAGAAATCGTCTCAGCGAGTAAACACTTCGCATCAGAAATAAACTTATCCATAAGCTTTAATCCATATCCATTTCCACGTTTAGTAGGATTAACTGCAATATAAAATAAATCGCCCATTTCAAATACTAACTGGCCTACTAAATATCCTAAAATCTCACCTTTGTCTTCTAGTACAATTCCATAATGAAACATCTTTTCTGCTGCATAATCAACAAAATTAAAACTCTGATGAAAAAGTTCTTCATGTATTTGATTTAATACAGAAATATCCGATTCCTTCATCTTTCTAATCATCATACTATCCCTACTTCTTCTGTTCTAATAGCCAATTCATTTCAGCTTCAGGCAAACGATGATATTTAGGTACAAATAAATGAATATTCTCAACTGGTTTAACATCTTTAGCACATTTTATAAGCATACTCGCATGTGGGATATTTAACTCCTCATCAGTCGTTTGAACTGCCTGTTCTCCCAAATATTCAACAATTAAATCCCAATAGCGACTTACATCATTGCCAAGGAAATACATTGTTTTAGGACTTTCCTTTAAATGCTCCAATAATTGACGTAATTCATAGTGTCCATCTTCTAAAACAACATTATGAGTTTTACCATCATATACACCTGCAAATACAGTCTCACGTCGAGCATCAAATAATGGAATAATTAATCCTTCTTCTTCAATATTTCGAGCTATGACCGCAAGGCTAGAAATCCCGACTAACTCTTTTTCTAATGTCCATGCTAACATCTTAGCTACCGTAACACCAATTCGTACACCTGTATAAGAACCTGGTCCTTCTGCAACAACAATACGATCTAATTGTTGTGGAGTAGCATGTACTTGCTTAAATAAGTCTTGAATTGCTGGCATTAATTTTTTTGAATGATCATTCTTTGTGGCCTCAGTAAGCTCTGCTAAAGTCTCACCATCCTTAACCAATGCAATAGATAAAATTGTATTCGATGTATCAATTCCTAAAACGAACATTAATTTAACTCCTCACTAACTGTTTCATATTCAGATCCGATTGGCAATAATTCAATACGACGCTCAAACTCTCCATCACGGAATATTTTAATATCTAGTCGCTCATTTGGTAGTAAATCTTCAATCATACTAGCCCATTCAATCACGCAGACTCCTTCACCATATAGATAGTCATCTAGTCCAATTTCATCAGCACCATTTTCCAAACGATACACATCCATATGATATAAAGGTAACCGACCTTGATATTCTTTAATTATCGTAAATGTTGGACTATTAACATTACGTTTAATATCCAATCCTTTAGCTAACCCTTTAGTAAAAGTAGTTTTTCCAGCTCCTAAGTCTCCTTCCAATGTTAAAATCATGCCTGACTTAACCCATTTTCCAATTGCATAAGCTACTTTTTGTGTTTCTTCTACTGATTGTGTCTTAATAACATGCTTCATCTAATCACCTATAATTATTATATCTACTAAATTTAGTATGGATTTTATATTTGCTACATTTTCAAAATAAATTAATAAACTATAAACTATTATAGCATAAGTTTTTACATTAATTACATTCAATAAAAAAAGGATAGATTTAATATCTATCCTCTTAAAAAAACAATTCATATATAGCCAAAATCATAATCATTATACTTGCTACATATTCGGCATATTGAACCGTTTTTTCACTAAGAAAATTATAAGTTAAATGACATCCACCCCCTATAAAAACGACACTTAAAACTAAACATGTTATAGAAGTAAGTAGAATATTTAGACCGGTCAAAGAAGCACCAACACCTAACCCAATATTATTAATACACAAAAATAATCCAAGCATAAGTGCCTCTTTTACCTCAATTGTCTTAGAGTGGTCTCTGTCAAACGTCTCAGCTAAATCCGCTACATTTGTCATCAATGCTTCTTTTTGTTTTCTTGCATTTAATTGTTTATATAAAGCTTGATAAAACATATATAATCCGAATAAGAATAATAAGACACTCCCTAAATAGGTTGCCACAGATTCAACTAAAAATATATCAAATAACTGGCCTGTATACATTCCAATCATCGTTCCCAAACAAGAAATAATACCTACAATAAGATTACACATGAAATTAATCTTAACTTTTCTAGCTCCATAGCTGAGACCTATGATTAACCCATCACAGGTAACTGCAGCAGAGAATAATAATATTGATAAAAAATACATGATAAATCCCTACTTTCGATATGTTACATGTTAATATATGAACAAATCGAAAGTAGGGAACTTACATAACTATATTAATTTTTAAACGCAAAAAAAGCACTATTTAAGTGCTTTTTATTTCTTTGGCCCAGCAACGTCCTACTCTCGCACTTGCGTACTACCCTCGGCGCT
>NZ_CALIOS010000001.1:0-51004 GCF_938044715.1 uncultured Turicibacter sp. | reverse complement strand
CACACTTTTGATGAATTAGATCGTTGTGGTAAATGTGCAGTTGAAAAGTTGAAAGCAGGCAAGCTAATATTCCCACAGGGGGATAAGCATTTAAGTAGATTGTTAGCTCCTTCATTACTGCTATATGTGATAGGTGAGACTAAACCAGTAAAGCGTAAGAAGAAAGTTAGTGAGAATCAGTTGAGCTTATTTTGATAGAAGAACTATTTTAAGAAGAGGTGATTAAATTGAGAAAACCAGTCGTTGGAGAAATTTTGTTTGCGGTATGGGTAGGCGGTAGAAAGTTAAATGAGAAAAGCAAAGAGGTCATTGTAACAAAGGTAGGAAGAAAATATTTTTATGTATCTGATTTAGTGTGGGAGCCTAGATTCCATATTGAAACGTGGAGAGAGGATAACAATATTGGCTTCGGTAATTGGAAACTATATGAAACAAAACAAGTTTATTTAGATGAGGTTGAGGCTGATAGAATCTATCAAACAATTAAAAGTAACTGTTTTGATGGATGGAATAATAAGACAAAGCTTTCACTGGACCAGTTAAGACGCATTCAGCAAATTATCAACGAATAGAAAGTTAATTTTATGAGGTGATAGTATGAGTAAAGGTTGTGTATATGGTTATGTAGATGTCTATGTTGCTTGTTCTTCTAATAACGGTGTATTAGTCGGCAGCACAGACGTAGAGAGAGCTAAATTCGCACTGGAAAGCTGTTATCTTAGTGATGTAGCCGATGGAGTGAGAGCAGATTATTGGATTGAAGTCTATGATGGGAAAAATATAATCGGAATCATTGATTTCAATAAAGAAACATTAGGATTTAGCAGTCAGTTTATAGAAAACTAATTTTATGAGGTGAGGATATGAAAGAAATATTAGTATTAGGTGATGTAACAAACGATTTTAGAAGATTAGGAATTGATGTTCGTCAAACGTATAAAGGTGAGAAATACGGAGTATGTGAAGTAACTGAGGAAGAGTATGAAGTTCTATGTTCAGAACCTGATTCTAAAGGAACTTGGATCAATACTGGTTGGTGTGATGAACCTGAGAAGAGGTTAGCTGGTAAATTTGGATTTGTTTATATTAAGGGCGAAAAAATGAAGGGAGCACTTGATGATAATGCAAGATATTCAGATTTGTTAGAATACTTGTGTTTACATCACGGAGTATCATGGTTCAATGGTCCTGTGGTATGTGGTTTTGCTAAGGCTTTAGCGAAGTTAAATAATATGAAAATGAGTGAACTGTTCATTAAATATCAAGGTTAATCAAAATTAATGATCTATGAGGTGAGAGTATGCGTAGAGACAGTTACTTATTCACGTTATATAGGAACGGTCATGCAGAAAATCGAACATATGACACTATAACAACAGATAGTGAAGCTTATGAAATGGCAGAGGAATTGGAAAAGTGTTTAAAACTAGACAAAGTTACTATTTTTAGACAACATGTTGAATGGCATTGCATTGGTGAGAGAGAAGATGGAGAACTAACGATTTGAGGTGAGAGTATGAGCTTAAAGATAAAAAAGAAACGGTATTATCCAAGTGAAATGCCTTGCCCAGATTGCGGTAGGAGAAATTACTGGGTTAACAGTATTCCGATTTTATTTTCATTAGAAGATGAACATAAACGTTGGTATCGTTGTGATTGTGGGTGTAGGTGGACCACAAGAGGTATCAGAGGTGCTTAAAAAGAGGTGATAGTTATGAAAATGAGATTAAGAAAGAAATGTATTCGAAAATTTTTAGTTAGCAAAATACCATATCCTATAGGAAAAGGAGTTCAATATATTTATCGATTTCCTAACGGCAAAGGAGCTTCGGTCATTAAGTTTGAAGTGTGTGATGGATTCGGTTCATACGGATGTGATGTTGGATTGTATGAAATGGCAATACTTCAATTTGACAATGATGGATATCCTGTTGTTCAAGATGTTGAGGGTTATTTAACACCAAAAGATATCATTATAAGGTTAGAAAAAATAAAAGGTATGGTGGAGGGGTGAGGTTTTGAAAATTCTAGGTGTAATTCTAATTCTAATAAATGTAGGATTTGCGATAACAGGAATGCAGTTAGCATTTGAAGCAGAAGGAGATACGGAGCAATTTATAATTTTATGGATCCTGATATTTATATTTGGATTCAATGGGTTTTATATAATACAAAGTATGTAAATAATAAATCATTAAGAAATAGGAGACGATGAAAAATGAATAAATTTAAAATTGGAACAACAATGTTAACAGGATTAGTCGTAGCGGGAGGATTATTTGTTACTTGTACAGTCAGAATTGATCCTGGTTATGCTGGAATTCAGTATTCATTAAATAATGGAATTCAAGGTGAAGTCTTAAATCAAGGGTTGCATTTAAAAAGTCCGTTTATGAAAGTAACCAGCTACTCAGTGGCAACGACACAAGGTAATTTATCTAAAGACCAAAAAGAAGGTTCAAAAGATGATGATTCGTTCATGATTGCAACATCGGACGGAAAAACAGTAGAAGTCGATTTAGAATACTCTTATCATTTTAATGTGGAGGATTTACCAGCTACCTTTACTCAATTTAAAGGACAAAGTGGAGAAGAGATTGAGACTACCTTTATGCGAGGTAAATTAAAAACATATGCAAATGACGTTTCATCAAAGTTTAGTGTGTTAGATATCTATGGTGAGAAGAGAACGGAACTAAATGCAGCAATTCTAGAATATGCAAGAGAGAAGTTTGCTGAGTTTGGGATTATAATTGATTCGATTAACTTATCAAGAATTGAATTAGATGATCAAACGGCTAAGGCAATCCAGGATAAAATTAATAAACAACAAGAGTTAGAATCGTTAAAAGTAGAGGCTCAAAAAGCAGAAGTCGAAGCAGAGAAGTTATTAGTTCAAAAACAAGCAGATGCGGACGCCAAAATTTTAGAAGCGGAAGCTGAAGCAGAGGCCATTAGAATTAAAGCAGAGGCTGAGGCAGAAGCGAACCGATTAATTTCAGAATCACTGACAAATGAGTTATTGCAGTTAGAACAAATTAATAAATGGAACGGTGATGTGCCGCAAGTACAAGGGGATTCAACACCGATTATTGACTTAAAGTAAAAAAGTTTAAGTAATAAATCATCAAGAAGCGGGATATGAGGTGAAGAGTGTGACAGTAGAAGAAATATTGTTAGAATATCGTAGAGCAAAGCGAGAGGTGGCGATATATACAACTGAATTGCGAAGTTTAGAAGAGTTGACCTTTATTAAGATAACCAAATATGAACCAAGTGGTGGAGTTAGTCTTGAACAAGAAGAACGTTATTGGAAATGGATGAATGAGAAAGATGAACTTAGAATGAAATTGGCACTCGCAAAAAGAAAGGTGGCACGGGTTGAAAAAGCATTAGAAATAATTTCTGAATCTCATCCTCACGAGTGTAATGCTATGTTACTTTATCATTGCCACAATAAAGGGATTAGTTATATCGCGCATCAGATAGGGTATAGTCGTAATGTGATTAAGAATAAGATAAAAGTTGGAGAGGAAGAGTTAATAAAGTTATTGAAAATATAAAATTTCACAAAGTGTGCATAAAATGTGCAAAGAGTGTGCAAAGATAGTGCATTTTAAGCAAAAATCCGTGGTATTATGATAGTGTGGTTTTCTACCCACAGATGTTCTGAATTGCTACAAAGCCATAAAAAAAACCTCATAAAGAAAAGTCATATCAGTTGGTATGGCTTTTCTTTATGCATTAATCTAATTCAAGTCAAATATTTCAAAGGAGAAACTAAGAGGAATGAAACATTAAGAACTAATGTAGCAAAAGAGTGTATTGAGCGAGCAGGAGGTAAAAAGAACTAAAAAAGCTATATTTATTAGGTTGAGAGGGTGATGTTGAAATGAAGCTTACCCCTAAACAACAGTCATTTGCTGATTATTATCTACAGACAGGAAATGCTACAGAAGCTGCTATTAAAGCGGGTTATAGTGAAAAGACAGCCCGTATCACAGGATGTGAAAACCTAACAAAACCTAACATTGTTACTTATATTGAGGAAAAGCAAAAAGAAATCGACGCTCAACGAACTGCAGATATAGTAGAAGTTAGAGTATTTTGGACTGAAACCATGCGAAATCCTGCTAATAGAATGAAAGATCGTTTAAAGGCAAGTGAACTAATTGCTAGAACCTCAGGAGCATTCTTAGAAAAAGTTGAAGTGAATGGAACAGTGACAACTCTTAATCCATACGAAAACTTGACTGAGAAAGAATTGAAAAAATTAGCAGGGATTGAGTAGGTGAGAGGATGGATTTAGGATTAGTACAATTAGGAGCAAAAATAGAACTTGCAAGGCGGGAGTTCTTTTTTTATTGTCATTTAAAAGCACCTGATTTTTATAAAACTGATCGTCAATATCTTGTGGAACTATGCACTGAGTTTCAAGAGTTTTATGAGAGTGAAGATGAAGTCTTAATTATTAATGAACCACCTCGACATGGTAAAAGTAGAACAGCCGGTTTATTCGTTGAATGGGTGTTAGGTAAGAATCAAAATGAGAAGATCATGACGGGGTCTTATAACGAGACATTATCGACCATGTTTTCTAAAAACGTCCGTAATTCAATTTCCGAACTAAAAGCAGATGTTTATAAACCAACCTTCAGTGATGTTTTTCCTGGTGTTGCAATTAAGCGTGGGGATGGAGCGATGAATTTATGGTCACTTGAAGGTGGTTATAATAATTATCTTGCGACTTCCCCAACTGGAACAGCAACTGGATTCGGAGCCTCTATGTTGATTATTGATGACTTAATTAAGAATGCAGAAGAGGCTTATAATGAGAGTGTCAAAGAAAAACATTGGGACTGGTTTACGAATACAATGTTATCCCGACTTGAAGAGGGTGGAAAAATCATTATTATTATGACACGTTGGGCGAGTGATGATTTAGCAGGCCGAGCATTAGAACATTATCGAAGTCAAGGAGCAAAAGTCAGGCACGTTTGTATGAAGGCGATGCAGCATGATGGTTCCATGCTTTGTGATGAAGTTTTATCTAAGAAGAGTTATCTAGCCAAAATAAAAGCAATGGGTGAGGATATTGCGATGGCCAATTATCAGCAAGAGCCAATCGATTTAAAAGGGTGTTTATATAGCAGTTTTAAAACCTATTCAAACCTACCGACTGATGCGGAAGGAAGAAACCTGATTACTTCTATTAAGGCCTACTGTGATACGGCCGATGAGGGAAGTGATTATTTGTGCAATATCATCTATGCTGAATACCATAATGAAGCTTATGTGATGGATGTGTATTACACAAAAGACGCTATGGAAATTACTGAAAAAGAAGTGGCTAAGCGGTATGTTGAGTATCAGGTTAATCGGGCATTAATCGAATCTAATAACGGTGGTCGTGGATTTGCGAGAAGTGTGGAACGTATTTTAAGAACAGACTTTAACAGTAATAAAACTAAAGTAGATTGGTTTCATCAAAACCAAAATAAAAAAGCACGTATTCTATCGAATAGTACGTGGGTGATGGAACATATTTATTTTCCAGTCAATTGGCGAGATAGATGGCCAGAGTATTACAACGCAATGGTCAAGTATCAACGTGAAGGTAAAAATAAAAATGATGATGCACCTGATGCAACAACAGGGGTTGCTGAACAGTTTAATACTCGAAGAAAACCTAAGTTCCATTCCGGTCATGGACTTGGAATCTAGAAAGGGGGTAAATAGTGCTAAAGACTCATTCAGTGAAAGAAGAATTAACTAGGACGGAGATTGTTGAATTAGTTAATCAGCATAATGGGAGATTACCTCGCTTATTAAAACTCAAAGATATGTATGAGAATCGTAACGGTATTAAAGGAAGACTACAATCAGATGATAGTAAACCTAACAACAAAATTAGTCATCCATATGCTGATTATATTGTTAATAGTATTGTTGGCTATTTTATGGGGAAACCAGTTACTTACTCCTTTAATGACAATCAAGAAATAACAGCTTTATTTGATGATATCTATAAATACAATGATGAATCAGCTGAGAATACTCAATTAGCGACAGATGCCTCTATTTATGGGGTATCATGTGAATTGATGTATTTAGATAAGGAATTGAATCCACGATTTAAAGCGATTAGTCCATTAGAAGCGATTGCTATTTATGATACCAGTGTGGAAGAGAATTTAATTGGTTTTATCAGGCATTGGAAGATTAAAGATGTAGATAACAAAGATGTGGACTATGTTGAATATTACAATAGTTATAAAGTCGTGAAGTTTACAACAAATGATAACAGTGTGTATGAAGAACAAGAGCACTTTTGGGGAGATGTCCCAGTAGTAGTTGTTGAAAATAATAAAGACTTATGTTCAGATTTCGAGAAGGTTGTTGATTTAATCGATGCACTTGATAAAGTCGTGAGTGATACAGCGAATGATTTTGAGATGTTCACAAATGCTATTCTCGTGGTAACAGGGATGGACTTAGAAGAAGAGGATTATGAAAAATTAAAGACGACACGAGTTATGAATATTAAAGATGTAAGCGGAAAAGCAGCGTATTTATTTAAAGATTTGCCTGATGCAGCATTAGAAAATTATAAAAATAGGTTAGTTGATGATATACATAAATTTAGTTCAGTCCCTAATATGTCAGACGAGAATTTTGCGAATAACCTGAGTGGTGTCAGTATGCAGTTTAAACTATCGTCATTAGAGTTTAAATGTGCAACCAAAGAAAGTTATTTTAGAAAGGCGTTATTGAGACGGATTGAATTAATTTGTAATGCATTATCCTTGTTAGGTAAACTGACTATCAAAACCGATGAGATTATTAAGAGTGTTGATATTCGATTTACTCGAAACACTATTAATAATAATGATGAGTTGGCTACTCGTGCGTTGCAGTTATCGACTATCTTAAGCAAGGAAACCTTATTAGAAAATTTATTACCATTCATTCCATCTGTTGAGGAAGAGTTAGAACGTTTAGCAAAAGAAAAAGAAGAAAAGCTTAATTCTATTAAGGATTTTGATTTAGATGATCAAGGTCACTTCGTTAATTCAGCTAAAGCGTTAGAAGGTGTAGAAGATGAGCAAGACGAAGAAACTGAAGAGTAAAGAATACTGGGAGAAGCGGGAAGCCCTATTAGCAGAAAACTTTACTTATCAGACAGATTTTACTTTTAAGCGAATCAGAACGGTTTATAAATGGGCCATGAAAGAAATTGAACGTGAAATTTTAGTTTGGGAGTCAAGGAAAGAAAAAATCTTGAAAGAAAGTCCTGAGTTTAGATTTTCGGAACTTAAAACGTTACAGGATTTGAAGGAATCTACCCGTTTAGTTTTGGAGGAAATGTATAAAGTGGAGTCTAGGGCTTTATCCGATTCATTAGATCAATTATTTGTTAAAGATTTAGTGGATATGGAAGCTTTAGATAAACAATATACAGCGTATAAGAAAAAACTTGAACAGGCTCAAGACACACCTATTTCATTAGCCATTCAAGCTCAAGCCAATTATCCTCAAAACTTACCGTATGTTGAGGAAGTATTAAAGAATCCTGTTCAGGCTCAAACTTTGAGTCAGAATATTTGGTATGTCGGATATGCAGGAATAGATTATAAGAGTCGAATTAATCAGCGGGCTAAGATGATTCAGGGCGAATTAGAAGATATCTTTACTCAATCATTTATTCGGGGCGAATCTTATGGCCAAACAGCAAAGAGAGTGATGGAACGATTAAATGTTTCTTATTCCCATGCTAAACGATTAGTGCAAACTGAATTACGTATGTGTGAAGTTAAAGCAAATTGTGAACACGCTAAGCGATTAGGATTTAAATATAAAAAGCGAAAAACAGTAAAGGACGCTCGTGTCTGTAAGAAATGTCAGGAATTAGAAGGACGTGTTTATTTAATTTCTGATTTAGAAAAAAATCCGTATTTAGCGATTGCACATCCGAATGAGCGTTGTTACTTGATAGAAGTGAGTGATGTAAAAGGTGAACGGTTATATGCCGAGCAAGATAAATAAAGGAGTGAATGAAATGAACTTTGGACAAGCGTTAGAATTATTGAAAAAAGGTAAGAAAGTAGCACGTCAAGGTTGGAACGGTAAACACCAATACATAGAGTTAGCAACAAATATTAGCTATACAAGTACTAACAATGAAGTAATTAATGCAAACCATGAAGCAATAGGTAATAATGCAATAGCTTTTGTTGGAACCTCGGGTGTTCAAATCGGTTGGCTTGCAAGTCAAGCTGATATGTTAGCAGAGGATTGGGTGTTTGAGAAAGAAGAAAGATGGCATGATTCTTATGGAAGTGTTTATCTTGAGAAAAGATGGGTAGATACTCTCAGTATTGGAGATCTTTTTAATGGTTATCAACCCCAAACTGAAATTGAACGTTTATGTTTATCGCTCATGGAAGAGTTGAAGAAAACAAAACATCCATACCACAGCGTTTTAATTACAGAAGATTCATTTAAAGTTTTAGAAACAAAACAATGCGGAATGAGAACAGAATAGTTTAATTAAAGTCTTAGTGAATTAAGGCTTTTTATTTTGCCCTGAGCAAGGCATTAAAAGGCTTAATCAAAAACTAAGGAGGAATTAACGTGGGAGCAGATGCAACTAATACGAATGCAAATCCAGGAACAGGAGATGGGCAAGAGACACAAGTTAAAACATTTGATGAGCTGCTAAATGATGAGTCCTATAAATCGGAATATGACAAACGATTGGCACAAGAATTAGCTTCAGCTAAAAGTGAATGGGAAACGGAACAACAGAAAAAATTAGATGCGGAAAAAACGGAAGCAGAGAAAATGGCTTCTATGAATGCGAAAGAGCAAGAAGATTACAAACGAAAAAAGCGTGAGGAAGCCTTAGCAGAACGTGAACGTGAAATTACAACTCGTGAGCTTAAAGCGACTGCTTATGAAACGTTAACTGAACAAGGATTACCTAAAGAATTAGCCGAGATTTTGAATTATACAGATGCAGATCAATGTAAAGCTTCGATTGATGTCGTTGAAAAAACATTTAATTCGGCGTTGACGAAAGCTGTTAATGAAAAATTAAAAGGAACTGCTCAAATACCTGAAAGAGGCGGCGAAGTAAAAGACACACCATTGTTCGGTTTCAGTTTTACTGGTGTTAGACCTAAAAAATAGTAAAGAAAGAAGGAATAATAGATGGCAACATTAAATTATGCAGAACAATATGCAAGAGAATTAGCACAGGCATATCCATATACTTTGTTTTCAGGAGCATTGTGGAATACAGAAAATTCATCTAAATACAAAGTTATTGATGCGAAAACGATTAAAATCCCAAGCATTTCAGTCGGAGGGCGTACGAATGGAAACCGTGATACGATTGGATCATTTACTCGTAATTTTGAAAATGATTGGGAAACTAAAACATTAAACAATCATCGTAAATGGCAGACGTTAGTTCATCCAAAAGATATCGATGAAACGAATCAAGTTGCATCGATTGCTAATATTACGAAGGTTATGAATGAAGAACAGAAATTCCCTGAAATGGATGCTTATATTTTCTCAACCATTTACAAATTACGAAATGAACAAAAAGCGATTACTCCATTAGCGGAAGAATTAACTGTAACCAATATCTTAGATAAATTTGATGAAATGATGGATGCAATGGATGAAGCCCGTGTTCCATATTCAGGACGTATTTTATACTGCGATACCTATACTAAGACATTAATTACAAAAGCAGTTGCTATTGTTCGCTCTAATGCTCAAAAAACGATTGTACGTGATGTTGAACGTTTAGAAGAGGTAAATATTGTGACGGTTCCCACGGACTTAATGAAAACGTCATACACCTTTACAGAAGGATTTGAAGCAGCAGGCGATGCTAAAGATATTAAGATGTTATTAATTCATCCTTCATCTGTTTTACCGGTTGTGTCTTATTCATTTGCTCAATTAGAGGCGCCAAGTGCTTTATCAGAAGGTAAATATGTTTATTTTGAGGAATCATTTGAAGATGTATTTATTTTAAATAAACGAGTAGATGCGATTCAAATGATTGTTAAAGATCAAGGTTAATAGAAGGTGATGGAAGTGACAAAAGAAGAACTCATTCAAGACCTTAAGGAACAAACTAAAGCTACGGATTTTGAGGTTAAACTAATCGTTGAAAGGTCTATCAGAGCCTGTCAACTTTATGTGAATAATCCCAACTATGACGTGTTAAAGGAAGCTTCCTGTGAAGTGATGGCTTTAGCGTTATATTTATGGGATTCTATGAGTGCCAAAGCCAGTGTAGAGAAAGGGATTGCTTCGATTTCTCAATCAAGTCGGAGCGTCTCTTTTTTAAACTCTAAAGAGTTAGAAGCACTGATTAAAGAGTATATTCAAAACTCTTTATCATTACCGAGATATGCGAAGGTGTGGTAGTGGATGAATTGGTATACAGAAGAGATTGAAATCCTAATTAGAAAAAAAGCGAGACCTAATTCGTTAGGAATTATCCAAACAGAGTACGAGTCATTGGGGCAGTTTCATTCAAGTGTTGATCCCTTAACGCTAACTCAAAGTCAACAGAAGTATGGAATGGAATCACAATCCACCACTGAATTTTCGATTGCCTATCATCAAACGATTCATGATTTAGCTATCATCCAAAAAAAGCAACTTTTTATTCGATTTGAGGGGCTTTTATATCGGGTGGATAGAAGTTTATACTATCCGACTTTCTATTGCTTAGACGCTTGTTTATCGTTTTCTAGTACGAGGATAGATGAAGATGTTTAGCGTAGAGGTGGATATTAATTTTGATGCCCTTCAAAAAGAAATAAAGGAGCGTGTTGAAAATGCCACGCTCTCTTTATTAGCTGATATGAAAGATACTGCAACAGATTACGCTTATCCGCAAAAAGAAGAGGGTTCAGGTTATGTAAGAAGCGGGAATTTAGGTTCTAAGATGAAGATTGATTTAAGGTGGGAAGGTAGCTATTTAGTGGGACGATTATATCCTACTGTGCATTATGCTCCGTATGTGGAGTACGGGACAGGGATTCATGCGGTGAATGGAAATGGTCGTCAAGACAAATGGAAATATCAAACCCCAGACGGACGTTGGGTGACAACAGAAGGAATGGAGCCACGTTTATTTATGACAAAAACGTATAAGCAATACGTGCCAATCGCCAATGATTATTATTTAAACTTATTTTAGATTGTAAGGAGGGAAAGAAATGATTGAGTTTAGAGAACTAATTCAGGAAGGACTAACTCAACAAACAGGGTTAAGCGTCTATTTACCTTATCAAGCTATGAGTGGGCTAGAACCATCTGATTTCCCTTTGTTAACAGTCGATATGGATTTTCAAGATGGTATCAGAACATACAATCAAGAAGCGGTCACACAAATGGTGAACGTTGAGGTGTACCTATATGCCCCAACGATTGAGGCTGTTTTGATGAATGAAAGTGTGGTGCAATACTTCTCACAAATGGGATTCACTAAGATTAGAGAGTCGAAGGTGGGAAAAACACATCATTGGTATAAAAGTTATCAATTTAAAGCCCATGTTCAAAAGATTGGGCAGGATTATATGATTAGTTAGGAGATGAAAAAATGGCAGCAACAAAGGCAAGTGTTGTAAAAGGTGTACAAGTGACGGTAGGAGGAACAGATTTATCAGAATTAATTTTAGGGTTACCTGATTTGAGTAAAGGAGAACCTGAGAAAGTAGAAGCGACAACGTTAAACGATGAAGCTCGAGTATATGTTCCAGGGATTCGAGACTTAGGGGATTCATTAGCTATTGAATGTCTTTATACAACTGAAAAATTCGGAACGTTATCGGAGTTAGAAGATGGAACCGCAAAAGAAGTTTCGATTAAATTTAAGCAAGATAGTTTAACGTTTACTTTTTCGGCTTCAGTATCTGTTACTTATGTTGCTTCAGAAGTTGGGGGATTACGTAAGATGACCGTTAACTTAACTCCAGCTTCTGAAATTACGGTCGCAAAAGGGACGGTACTAGAATCATTAACTATCCATTCTAAAACAACAAAATCAACTGAAGGAGTGAAATAAAAATGAAATATGCAATTTGGACTGTTAAAGGAACTGAATATCAATTAAGAATGAAAGCTCGTCAATGCGGGATGTTAGAAACTAAAATTGGAAACCCATTGAATTTATTAATGAAGGTGGAATTAGATCATACGTTGCCTGCATTACCTCAAATTGTGACGATTATTGCACACGGAATGTTAATGCATCATCCAGGGGTAAATGAAAATAAAATTTATCAATTAATTGATGAATGGTTAGAAGAAGGACATACCCAAACGGAGTTAATTGAATTAACAACAGAAATTTTACAAGTATCAGGCTATATTCCATCAGAAGAATTTGCAGACGAACAGTAGGAAATGAGTGATGCTAGTTCTATTGGTAAATGAAAAGATTTATCGACTCACTTTAACCATTCGTGATTTAGATACATTAAATCAGATGGGGAAGGGAATGGATTATTTTTTAAATCAAATTCCCACAACGCAAGAATTAGCATTGTTTTTTACAGTCGCCCTTCAAGGCTCGAATCTCGGAGTGGGTTATGATTTTATTGATGATTGTTACGAAGAGGGGAGAAGTTTTCAAAGTTTGTTAGAAATTATTCCCCTTTTATTAGCAAAAGTTGGACTCATAACAGCTTCACCACTAGAGGAGGAAGTTCATCAAACTTCCACTTTCTCTTTTGAAGAGGTGATTCAACATCATCTCAAACGAATGTCTCAATATGGACTAACAGAGGAGCAATTTTACCATCTGACAATAGGTGAAATAAGACGTTTAGCAGAGTCTTATTATTTAAATCAGAGAGAGCGATTAAAGGAACAAGCAGAAATGGATTATATTCAAGCAAGAGTGATTGCCTCGAATGTATCTAGCATTCTTTCTGATAAAAATAAACCTCCATTACTGGAAGAGGTATATGGTCATTTATTTACTGAGGATGAAATTGAAAAAATGAAAACTTCGAGAGAAGAACAGCGACAAGAACGAACTCGTCAAGAGTTAGAAGCTAATATGTTATCTTGGGTTGAAATGATGAATGCGAAAATAAAAAATCAAACGGAGGACACCGAGTAGGTGTTCTTCTTATTTTAAAAAGAAAGGATGTGAGAACATGAGTGAGGGACAACAGCCGGTTAATATTAAAGTGAAGGTTGACCATACTGAG
The DNA here is from genome assembly GCF_938044715.1 of uncultured Turicibacter sp. Lineage (NCBI taxonomy): Bacteria > Bacillati > Bacillota > Erysipelotrichia > Erysipelotrichales > Turicibacteraceae > Turicibacter > uncultured Turicibacter sp. The sequence goes on along the minus strand of NZ_CALIOS010000001.1, from coordinate 37,751 downwards.
GTAGATCAGTTAGAGGAAGTGGCTAAAAAGTCAGCTAAAAATGTTAGTAAACAAACGAATAAGGCTTTTAATCAGCTAGGCCCCACTGCTCGTAAAGCTATAGAAGCAGTTAGTCAACAGATGGAGAAAATGGGACTTGGAATCACTGAAGAGGTTTCAAAAGGTTCTCAATCAGGTTTTAAGCGAATGACAGAAATCGCAAAACAACAGATAACTAAAGTAAAAAAGATGTTAGCGAATATGATGCCAGCCACTCAACCTAGTTCTAATCAATCTAAACCTAAGTCATTTCCACAACAAAGCGAACCTCGTTCAAGTTCAGGACGAACAGGCGCGCTCACCTCACGATATTTAGCAGGGATTTTATCTGCGGTTGCCGCCTTTGGAACATTGAAGACGGCTATTCAGAATGCGAATGAAGCAACTGAAACAGCTTCTTTATTTGCGACTGTTTGGGGACACCGTGCATCGGAAGTGAATGCATGGATTACTGATTTATCAGATACATTAGGTGTTAATCAGGTGGAAATGCAGAATACGACTGCGACCTTATTTAATATGGCGAAGAACCTGGATTTAACCTCAACACAGGCACAACAGCTAGCCCAAGATTTAGGGATGTTATCTCAAGATATGGCTTCTTTTTATAACATGAGTTCAGCAGATGTTTTTAGTGACATCAAATCAGTTCTAAGTGGTAGTGGAGAGGTCTTTAGTAAGTATGGTGCAATCATCAATGAAACTACGATTAAAGAATATGCTTATGCGAATGGAATCGCCAGAGTTGGGGCAGAGTTAAGTATTGCAGATAAGACGTTAGCACGTTATGGGTTGATGATGGATAAAACATCAGCGGCACATGGAGACTTAGCAAGAACGATTAACTCCCCTGCCAATCAAGCACGTATTTTTACGAATAACCTCAATAAGCTATCCATTGCGTTAGGGAAATGTTTTCAACCTATCCTAGTCGTGGTTTTACCGATTTTAAACCAATTAACCTTAGCCTTAAGTTCTGTATTAGAAAGTATCGCCACATTCACGACAGGACTTATGTCACTGTTAGGATTTGATATGAGCGGGTTATTTGGTGGGACAGGTGGAATCTTAGAAACATCAGGAGCTATCCAAGAGGTGGCCAACAGTGTGGAAGGCATTGGGGAGAGTGCGAGTCAAGCTGCTAAAGAGGCAGGGAAATTGGCGAAAGGTTTACTGGGGATTGACACGATTAATAATCTTTCTTCCACTTCAAGTTCTAGTCAAGAAACAGGAACATCAGGAAGTGTAGGTACAACGCCAAGTTTTGATTTATCTAGCTCATTAGAGGAGCAAGAAAGTCAATTAGTCGGATGGATGAATCGTGTGGCAGAGGCTATTGTAAAGATCACTGAAACGTTTAAAAAAGGATTTAATCAAAATATAGGCTATGTGAATAAAGCCTTAGAAAATTTGAAAAAATCCTTTCAGAATTTAGGTCAGTCGATTGAAACGTTCTTAGTGGGAGCGTGGAATAACGGACTTGAAGAATTGGTCCGAAATACAGGGGCATTAACAAGTGCGATTGTAGGTACTTTCTTAGATATTTCGGCGCAAGTGACACAAGTGGTGGCCAACTTATTTGATTATTTAAATCCAGCTACGAACCAATACACTAAAAATTTCTTAGAAGCCTTAAATACTTTAGTTCAATCTTGTGAGAAGTTTGTGAAATCTATTAGTGGATGGTTTGCGACCTTTGTGAATCATGGCGGTCAAGCGTTCCTTAATGTCATGGGTGATATTGTCATGCTCATAGGAACCACCCTAACGAATGTTTTAGCCACTTGTATTCAATGGGTAACAACCTTCTTTAATTCATGGGCAGGACAAGTGATGTTAAGCACAGTTGCGACGACTTTAAATGTTTTAGCAGGAGTGTTGAAAGCTGTCTTGGTGGTAATTGAAAAATTAACGCCATTGATTAGTGCTTTTATGTTAGCTTGGGCAAGTCAGAAAGTTCTTAATGTGGCGAAAGGATTAATCAAGGGGCTAAGTGAGCATTTATTCGATTTGGCTGTCAAGTTAGAAAGTACGATTGTTGATACCTTGAAATTTACTAAAGCGATAGGAACAACGCTAGCAAATGGTGTGACAGCTGCTATCACAAAGCTTAAGTTATTCAATACGACTCTAAAATCTCATTCTTTTGGTGAATGGGTGGGTATCATTAAAGGAAGCGTTAAAGCAGCAATTACCAATTTCAAAGATAGGCTTGTGTCTCTTCAATTGACAGTTGCGACAGTATCCGCTGTAATTAAAAGTAAGATGGTGGCCGCTTTAACAAGTTTAAAGACTTCTCTTTTAGGGGTAGTAGGGAATATAAAGAGTGCGATTACGAGTTTTATCTCATGGATTACATCTTTAAATCTTTCGACGATTGCTACAACTGCCGCTACGGTCGCTACAACTGCTTTAAATGTGGCATTAGCTATTTTGACTTCTCCAATTACACTCATTGTAGCGGGAATTGGGGTTTTAATTGGGCTTGTTGTTGCGATTGGAAATAAATTTGGATGGTGGAGTAAGATTTCAGAATGGTTAAGTGAAAAGCTCGGCTGGGTTTGGAATGGAATTAAATCCTTCTTTGGATGGAAGGATGATAATAACGTTTCAGACGCCTTTGATGAAACGACTGAATCTATTGAAACAATGGGTGACACGTTTGAAGAAACGACAACAGAAATTGAAACCACATCTGATCGCTTCGGAACGGTGGCAAGTAAAATCAATCAACATTTTGCTTCGATTGGATTTGATGCAGGGAAATTAGCCAACGATTTATCTGAAGCTGAATCCATGTTCAATGAGAAGTTTGGCATGATGAGTCAAACAGCCAAAAATTATTTAGATGCTTTGGCAACAGGAAACCAAGAGGTCCTTCAAGAAATGAGTGCCGATAGTGGAACTTACACCGCAGAGATTTTATACTCTTATCAAAAATTATCGGATAACGAAAAAAATATTTTCTATGAAACATATGGCTATATTAAGGGAATTAATGATGATTGGTTAAATTACAACCATTTGACTTACGACCAACTCATGGCAAAACACGCTTCATATAGTGCGAATATTATGAGTAATGAAACCTTAACCGCCCAAGAGAAAGATCGTTTAATTGATGAACACTTAGCGAAGGTAGAAGGAGTTTATCAACAAGAATTAGAAGCCTTGAAGCAACAACGAGAAAAGATTTTAACCAATACTGAATTATCTGAAAATAGTCGCAGACAGATGTTAGAAGATATTAATACGATGATTATTCAAAAGGAGCAGGAAAAAACACAAGATACGATTCAAGGAATTGAAAGTGTTACGGATGCTCAACAACAAGCCACAGAAGCTCAAACGAAAGCTTATGAAAATTCAACAGAGGCTCAAATAACTGCTTTAGAATCAGTAGAAGAGAAGTTAGAAGAAACGAAGGAATCGTTAAGTGATTTCTTAACTCAATCAGATAAAATAGCTACAAGTATTCCGAAGGCATGGAATGGAATTGGAAGTAAAATTTCGCTAGAGTTTACGAAAGCTAAGAAACAAGTGACAACAGAAATGCAGTCATTGGCCAAAACAGTCGTGGATCGCTTTAATCAGATGAAAACCTCAGTCACAGAGATTTTTAATCAGTTATCGACTTTGATACAAGGGAAATTAACTTCTATGAATCAAAATGTTAAAGATCAATTAAGTGTGATGCGAAATACGATTCAGTCGGAGTCTACTCAGTTTAAAAATCATTTTAATCAAAATTTGGAACAAATGGCCTCTAGGTTATGGAGCAAGTTTAATGATATGTTGAATGATGTTCGATATTTTGCGGATCAAATGAAACGAGCGATGAACTTTACGTTCCCTGTGCCTCATTTGAAAATGCCTCACTTATCGGTGAGTGGGAATTGGGATTTTGAAAAGAAAACCGTGCCGAAATTCCATGTTAATTGGTATTCAAGCGGAGGGATTTTCCCAAGCCGCACCTTAATTGGTGTCGGAGATGCCCATAACGGAGTTGGGAATAACGCAGAGGCAGTTTTACCTCTTGATGTGTTATGGAAACAAATGCAGACGAATTTTGATAGACAGAATCAGCAATTGTTAAGAGCTATTCAATCAAATCGTGGGCAATGCGGACCGATTGTTTTAGAAATGAATGGGCGAGAAGTCGCCAAGGGAATATTTGAAAGTGCGGAAGAATTAGCACGAACTGGATCATTAAAAACCGATTGGATATAGAAAGGAAGATTAACATGTTAGAGATTGTGAAAAGTATGACGTTAAATGGGGTGTCAAAGATTGAGGGACAGCCTGTTGCTTATTTAAATGCGACGATTTCAACGGATGGAAATGGATCAAGTAATGTCAATCAAAGTATTGCGAATAAAGAGTTGTATGAGGCTAATAAAACTCAAGTACGAAAAGATATGGACCAGTTTAAAGACATGTTTTATCAATTAGAAGATGAATTAGGAGGGCAAATCAATGAAATTAAGTAATCAAACGTTAGTTAATAGTATTCCAGTTTTAAGTAAGTTAAATCAATTAGAGCTACCCGTTAAGGTAGCTTTTATTTTGGCCAAAAATATTAAAGAAGTGGATCAATCATTAGGAAGTTATAATGAGACCCGAAATAAACTATTGCGACAATATGCAGAAAAAGATGAGCAGGGGATGCCAAAGGCGGATGAGATGGGGAATATCATTTTTAAAGAAGGTTGCCACGAGAAATGGATGGAGGAGATTCGGGAGTTATTAGAATTAAAGGTAAATCTTAAAATTGAACCCATTTCAACTCATGATTTATTTAAAGCAGAGATTTCAATTTCACCATCTGAATTAGAGAAAATCGAATTTATGATTAAAGGTTAAAAAGGAGCGTGAGTGAATGGGACAGGCTTTTATTACGATGAGTGGACAGGACTTTACTCCAAGTGCCTGCACCATCATCTATCAAGATTTAGACTATGATTCAGGACGTGCGATGGACGGAAGCATGATGCGGAATAAGTTAGCGACTAAAGTGAGTCTCAATTTAGAATGGAATACGATCAGTGTCCAAGAAATGTCACGGATTCTAAAAGCCATTAAACCGACCTTTTTTCCCGTGACTTATTTTTCTCCTGAAGAGGGGAAGTTTATCACATCAGAATTTTACGTGGCTGAAAAATCAGTTCCGATTTATTCGTACATTAATGGTGAAATGAGATATAATTCAGGATTCTCCTTTTCTTTAGTTGAGCGATAGGAGGGGATGAAGGTGATACAAGTTACGGCAGAACAAAAAGATAAGTTTGAAGAGGCCATGAGGGATGATAATCGGAAATTAGCGTATCGAATTAAAATCGATGATAAGGTAGTTCTTCTTAATCAGCTAAAGTCACAAATGGTTATTACAACAGATGGAGGCTTTGAAGAGTACCATGTTGGATATGCCCTTACGTCATCTCTTGAATTTTATACAAAGAAAGAATTTGAGATGACATCATCTAGTTATGTTGATATTGAGGTGGGATTAGAAGTAGAGAACGGGGGAAATTATGAAATCGTCTACCTTCCGTTTCAAAGATTTTATTTATACGATTCAGAGATTAAGGGCATGGAACGTAAAGTAAAATGTTACGATTATATGTATAAACTAGCTTCTAAAGGGTATTTTCCATCGGCTAAACATCAGACAACAGCTGCGGTTTGTCAAGATATGTCACAACAGCTAGGAATTGAATTCAAAGGGGTTCAAAATGTGGCTATCTATTCAGAGGAGTTAGAGGGAAGAACCTATAAAGAAATACTCGACTATCTAGCTAGTGCGATGGGGTGTAATGTTCGAATCGCTCGTGATAATAAAATTGAGTTCTTTGGTCTTACCACGACTCACTTAACTTTTACACCTCGTGAGTATAAAACCCCAACATTGAATGAATCGACTTATCAGGTTACTTGTTTAGAAGTTCATTATGGTGAAAAAAAGACAGGAGAAAACGGAGAAGTTTTAGATGAAGGGTATTACCGAGTTGGAGAGTATACCACAAAGGCGGGATTATTAACGCTTAGTAATCCTCTTTTAAAAAATCAAAGAGAAGTGGCTTTAAGGGTTTTAAATAAGCTAGAAGAATTGAGGTATACTCGTTTTGAAACGTCTATATCACTCGCAGATTATCGCTTAGAAATAGGAGATATGGTGTCATTTCAAATGGAAGAGTCAAAAGTGACAGTTCCACTACTCTATACTCAATACACATTGGTTTATGACAATGTTATTCTATCGTTAAAATCTCCAACTAAAAGTCAGGAGAAAAAGGAGTATTCGTTTCAAGGGACTTTAACGCAGAAAGTGAATGCTGTATATACTGACTTAATCCAGGTTAAAACATTAGTTGCTGAGAAAGTATCTGTGGAACGGTTAGAAGCAGAGTTCGCTAAAATAGAGAAATTGTATGTGAAGGAAGCTGAGATTGATCAATTAATTGCAGGCTCTATTGCCGTACAAGATTTACAAGCGAATATAGCCAATCTTAACGTCTTAGTAGCGGGGAAAGCGGATATTAGTGAATTAAATGCAGCAGTCGCAAATATTAATATCCTAAATGCGGATTTAGCCGATATTAAACATTTAGTGAGTGGTCACTTGTCCGCAGAGAATATGCAAGTAGGTGGAATTACGTTCGATCGTATTCAAGGGAATACGGTTGTCATTGTAGACGCTATGATTCAGTCTGTGAATGCGAATAAAATTAAAGCAGGTCAAATTGATACAACGTTGGTCAATGTTACATCAAGTAGCGGGAATTTAGTGATTCAAGATAATACGATCCAAATTCGTGATGCGAATCGTGTGCGTGTTCAAATCGGAAAAGATGCGTCTAACGATTATTCCATGAGTGTGTGGGATTCAAGTGGTAAATTGATGTTTGATGCCCGTGGACTAAAAGCGGATGCCATTAAAGATAGCATTATTCGTAATGATATGATTTCTACTAATGCTAACATTGATGGTTCAAAGTTAAATATCAATAGCGTAGTGAGTTCCATTAATCAGGGATCATCTCTACTTAAAGCCTCAAAAGTTCAAATGGACGGTGTTGCTCAAACATTAGAAGTAGCTTTTAATGTTTTAAGAACACAAGCTGATGGAACAAAGTCTCAAACGGAGAGTAATACTACTGCCATTAATGTAGCCCAAGGAAAAATCAATACCTTAATTCAAGATACAACGATTACTAAAGATGGACAAACCGTTAAATTGAAAGATGAATACTCTAAACTCGAACAAACAGTCGGAAGTTTAAGTTCTACTATCGGAAAGCAACAAACGACCCTTGATGATCATACAGGAAAGATGACAGCTTTTAATAGTGAAATGGTGTCGCTAAAACAAAATCTGAATGGATTGAGTGCGAGTGTCTCAACTGCTGAAACAACCATCCAATCTCACACCCAACAATTAGCACAAAAGGCTGATTTAGAAACTGTTAATGAGAAGATTGATGCGATTCCGTTTGTTGGGAGAAATTTATTCCTTAATTCTGACTTTAGTAGTCAAGAAAGTTGGGCAGGATTACCTACAATAAGCAAAGACGGAACTATTAATTATATTAGAAGTTCATCTACATTCATAACTTCTCAAAAAGTCGATGTCATAGAAGGGGAAGAATATGTTGTATCTGCTTTAGTTCGAGCGGTTACGACTACGCCAACCAATTTCTCTATAAAATTTAATGTTGGAAACTATAATTCTACAAATATCGACATAACTTCTACTGATTGGGTAAGAGTTTCAGTTACTATAACTGCTAAATCAACGATTAAAGAGCAAATTTATTTATGTAATAGAGGAAATGCGGGAATTGATATAGCATTTGTGAAATTAGAAAAAGGAACTAAAGACACAGATTGGTCGCTAGCTCCTGAAGATATTCAATCCTCTATTGATACAAAGGCTAATTCTTCAGATGTATATGTTAAAACAGAGGTATACACCAAAGCTCAAACAGATTCAGCAATCGACGTCACAAAGAATGCTATTACTCAATCGGTAGCAAGTACTTATGAGACTAAGACGGAGTCAACGACAAAATATGATACGGCAACGGCTATCGCTAAATCTATGAATGAAGGGAAAGTCCTTTATACTGATATAGCATTCCGAACAGGAAGAAACAGTGTTGTTATGTATAACAATACTGGGAATGGTAATGTAGTTGTTGAACGTATCACTAAGCCTACGGATTGTCCGACCACTTCTACACACTGTATTAGAATCACACATAAAGGAACGGCTTCGCCAAATCTAGGTGGATTTCATCAAAACATTCAATCTAGGGCAAATGCGGTATTCATTCAAAAATTTGTAGCTATGTTGCCTAGTGGGTACACATTAAATACTGCTTCAAACAGTATGGGAGATGGGTATTCTGATAAATGGCTAACAAGCAACAAAGGGACGGGTAAGTGGGAAACCTATATTAGACGGGTGATTTGCGGTAGCACCGGAACATTCTTTAATGGCGGTCATGTCCACGTAAGTGGGGCTACGCCTACAATATCGGCACCTTTAGTTTGGTATCTTGCTTCGTGTACGTGTATCGATATTACCGATACAGATGAACGTGTTACCGATTTAACCAGTCGTATTAGTAAGGCTGAACAAAAGATTACAGATTCAGCGATTATTCAAACTGTTTCTCAAACGATTAATCAGGCTAAAACAGAAGCGATTCAAAGTGCAAATTCTAATACTGCAAATCAATTAAAAAATTATTCAACAACTTTGCAAATGAATAGTGCTATTCAGCAGAAAGCAGATAGTATTACCTCTGATGTGTTTAAAATTGAAACCTCATTAGCCGTTGATAATTTATTATCGAATGGTAACTTCACCAATGAATTAAATAACTGGCAGTACAGAGATCATGGAAGTTCAGTTAATTACACTTTAACCGCAAATACCGATTGGACGATGACGGGGAAAACAGCGTTGTTAATCACTCAATCCAACCATCCACAGGGATATGATAGTGGGTTTACGCAAGAGATAGAGGTTAAGCCCAATACCGATTATACATTTACTGGTTATATCGCATCTCATCGCGCAGAAGGAATGGCTGTAGTTAAGGACGATGCTGGTAATTGGTTAGTTTTTGATAAGACAGATGCAGATTATGATCAATATACCGGTGGACCAGAGGTTTCTAGATGGAAGAAAATTAGATTAGTGTACTGGAGTGGAAATCGCACAAAACTCCAACTTCATTTAGCGATGGGGAAAAGTAATAATAATGGGCATGTTTGGTTTCATGACTTTATGGTTACGGAGGGTAATACTGATTTGTGTTGGAAACCTTCACAGAAAGAAACAAGAACACAGATTGCCCAACTTGATAACCGCATTTCATCAACAGTTACAAGTGTTGAGACGATTGATGGTAAAGTAAATAAGGCTCAATCTCAAATTGATCAACACGCACATCAGATAGCAACCAAAGTTAATGCAAATGATTTCTCATCTCTCATTCAACAAAATGGACATAGCATCATGTGGGCTATTAATAGTAGTCGTGGTTCTAATGGGATTGGATTAGATTCTAATGGGCTGTACGGCTATAATAACAACATTACAACATTACGGTTAACAGAAGGGAAGTTCCATGCGTATAATTCATGGAATGGCAATCACATGGGGTATTTTGGGACAAATGGTGATGACTTAAGAGCGTGTTTGTATGATACAAATACTTTCTCAGTTTATTCAAATGATACCGCATTGTTATTCAGAGCTAGATACGAACGAGATGCGAATTATGGAAATGCAACACTTGATATGTGTGGTGGGATTAATTTTATTCATAAACCAGGACAAGACGTTGGTATTAATCAACTTCTGTTAGGTAATGATGATAGATCTGATAGATACGGGTTTCATAATATGTCTATTCGTTGTTGGAATTCATTTGGATTCCAAGATAACTATGGATATACTAATATGTTCTTTGATTCTCGTCGAGGACGTGTCATTATGAAAGGTGCCTTATATCAAAATACACAGACACCACCTGCCACTTTCTCTATGAATTTTGATGGAGAAGATGAAATCTATAGTAGTGGATATGAGCGTAGTCAAGCCATTGATTCAGTTATGAATTTAAAAACAGGAGTGTACGTTGATAATGATGGTGAGTGTTGTTCGGCTATATATGGTGGATACTCAGAGTTGATTACAACAGAGTATCAAGATGAATACGGAAAGATTACTACACACTTAAATCATGAGGCTTTAAATGCATCGTTAGTCGTGACGTGTCAGGAACAACAGAAGTTGATTAAGGCACTTCAGAAAGAGTTAAACGAAATCAAAGAGTATTTAAATGTTGCATAGAAAAAGGTCACTCCATGAGTGACCTTTCATTATAAGGAGATGAAAAAATGTATTTAGAATTATCAAATTATGTAGTCCTAACAGGGATCCTAATTGTAACAGGGCTATTCCTGAATAAATGGGAACCGCCGATTAAAAAGCAATATGTCGCCTTAATGTTGCTTGTAATGGGGGTAGCATTAGGTCATTTCATGGTCGATAATCCAGCATACGGATTCTTAATCGCAGGTTTAGTCTTTTATAAGGACGAATTAGTATCGGAGATTAAGTTGGTCAAAGATAGTGTTTTAGAAGTGAAGGAAGAAACAAATTTGAAAGGAGAGAGTAACTAATGGATATCACATTTTTAAATGAGTATTTCATCCCTGTCATTGTGGGAATTTGTTTGTGTGTGGGGTATGTCATCAAGACGAGTGTTTCTAAAGTGGATAATAGTCTAATCCCTATGATTTTGTCGATTCTAGGGCTTTTAATTAATATTTGGATAAATCATACCATTAACCCATCTATCGTCTTAGGTGGGCTTTTTAGTGGCTTAGCTTCAACAGGCTTACATCAGATGTTTAAAAATTTAATTAAAGTGGAGGAACAATAAGATGAATAAAGTGCCAACCGTAAAAAAAGTAAAATTAGACGAACGTAAATATTCTATTAAATGTCCGCATTACCGAGATCCTAAAGGAATTGTGGTCCATAATACTTACAATGATGCACCAGCTCAAAATGAAGTGGCATATATGCAGCGAAGAGAAGATAAGGTTTCATTCCATGCCGCCATTGATGATAAAGAGGTAGTGGAAGGATTGCCATTTGAACGTAGCTGTTATGCATCAGGAGATGGAGAAAATGGCGATGGAAACCGTAATTACTTACAGTTTGAAATTTGTTACTCATTAAGTGGTGGGGATAAATATAAACAAGCAGAAGAAAATGCGGTTTGGTATATCGCTAAAGTGATGAATGTTTATGGATTCCCAATGAGTGCTTTAAAGAAACATCAAGACTTTTCAGGTAAATATTGTCCTCACCGTATATTAGATGAGAAGAGTTGGGAAAGCTTTGTAGACCGTGTCCGTTGGTGTCGTGAACAGTTAAAAAATGAAAAAGAAGTAGAAGAATCTACCTCAGTAGAAAGTGTAGTTAAACCAAACGGTGAAACGTGGTACCAAGTCGTCGTAGGTTCATACCTAGGAAAAAATAAAGCGAATGAAGTGAAAGCGAAGTTAGAAGCAAAAGGTTTTACAGATATTTGGATTGATGTAGTCCAATTAAAAGGAGAAACATGGTATCGAGTGATTTGTGGATCATACCAAGATCGAGTAAATGCAGAGCAAATTAAAGTGAAATTGGATAAATTCTATACAGGAGTCTGGATTAACGTCAAATAACAACCTCACAAAAAAAGCCACTAGGTCAATGACTTAGTGGCTTTCATGATAAAGAAAGTGAGGTGAATAGATGAAAGAATTAGTAATACAGTGGTTTAAATCTATTTTTAAGCAAAAGAAAAAGCGTGCTGGAACACGCTATTTCAAAGTAGATAAATTAGAATTTAAATCATTCAAGATTGAAGGACTTGAATATAAAAGTAAATAAGTACATTACTATTATATAATGGGTTCTTTCAATTATCAATGAAGAATGTTATAATAATGGCACAATGCCTATAAGGTCATAAATCATGTAGAGTACTCAAAAAAAGGTAGATTCGGTTGATTCCGTTTCTACCTCTTTTTATTTTGCCTTTTTTTTGCTCTATTCGACAAAAAATAACATAAAATACACTTTTTTTATATTAGCATATATAAGATTTATTTAAAGAAAAATTTTTTCGACAATATAAACAAGGAGATTAGGGTATGATACCAGTAGAACATATAAAAGAGAGGATTAGCTTTGCTTATGTAATGGTTCTCGCAGCTAAAAGTGGTATGATTATTTCTAAGTCTGAACAAGATTTTGGAATAGATGGAACAATTCGAGGGGTAAAAAATAGGAGAGGAAGATATGTTGAATCAGGATTTGGCTTTGATTTTCAATTAAAATCAACTGAAAATGTAGAATATACAGATGATGGATATATAAAGTATGATTTGTTAGCCAAAAATTATAATGATTTAGTGGATCCGCATGTAATGTTTCCTCGAATATTAATACTGTACGAGCTTCCAAAAAATAAGGATGAGTGGGTAGTTTATGAAAAAGATCAAACAGTGATAAAAAAATGTGCATGGTGGTATTCTTTAAAGGGACTAAAAGAAAGTGAAAATGAGTCCACAGTGCGAATTAAAATTCCAGTAAATCAAATGTTGACACCTGAAAAGATTGTTGAGTTGATAAAAAAAATTGAAGGTGGTGAAGATATATGATAACAAAAATGTTTTCCAAACAGTGCTTGCAGATTGAATTAGTTGATTTGTATCAATACCTTGAACTAGATGGCTGGGTTAAGGATAGGGGGGTTAAGGATAAATTTAATGTATATACTAAAATGTATGACGGCGATGAATTTGATGTAATCGTTCCTTGTAGTAAAGATTTTCGTGATTATGAGTTACGTATCCAATCAACAATTAAGACTTTGAGTGAGTTAGAGGATATAGATAATGATGAAATAATTAAACGTATCAAAAATGTAAATATGGATATTGTCAAGATACGTTTTATAAGTGAAGAATATGAGGATGGAAGTATTCCGATTTCAGTTGCTAACAGTATTACATCGTTTTTATATGATACGGTCATATATAGCGCTAGCATAGAGGAAAAACGTCGATTAAAATATTATCGAGTAAGTAATCATGCAAAAGAGTTTGCGGATAAATTTAGATTTGGACAAACTCAAAAAGGTAGTTTTATAGTTTCATTAGAAACCAAGATACAGAGTGATATTAAGCCATTAACTTTAAATTTAGATGATTGTAATGGAGTTTTAGATATTGATCCTCCGTTTGAAAGAAAAATAGTTAGTAGAATTAATAAGACTTTAACTCAATTAAATAAATTGGATATTTCTAAAGATTCAGATATTTTTGAAAAATGTGAATTGGAAGGAATTAGTATGAATATATGCGAAACATTAGCGTCTTTACAAGGGATTGCAGATGATCTTAGCATAGAATATACTTTTGAGTTGACTAGCGCAGTTCCTTACCCAAATAATTTATCACCTAAAGTCACAATTAACAATCAGACTATAGATAAAGCCAGTAAAGTATTCACTAAGTTTAAAGCGTTAGAAAAAGAAAAAAGAGAACCGATTAAAACCGATGTGAAAGTAGATAAAGTAACAAGTATGGATAAAGGTGGAGATGTTTTTGTAAGCTTTAAATATACAGGAGATAATAAAAAACATACTGCAAAACTAAACTTAGAAAGAGATGATTTTGTGAAAGCTTGTGAAGCATTAATTAATCCTAATTGTCAGTTTCAACTAGAGGGAACTTTAGATAAGACGACCAAAAATTGGATTATTGACGATGTAAAAGTATTTATCCAGATAAATTGAGTATTTTGATAACGAAAATGTGAATAAAAAAGGTAGCAAGTGAGTTCACTGCTACCTTTTTCTTATATATAAATCTCTGTTTTATCTATCCCCACTCATCAATCATGATTTTACTATCTGCAGAAACGAGTGTAAAGTATAAAAATGGAAAAGAGATACCGGAGGCCCAGTATCTCTTTTGAAAAAAAGTGTCATTATATATTGAGAGTAGTATACATCTTCAACGGGGAGGAAGATGTAACAAAAACATTATAGCGAATATGATGAAACATGACAAACTCTTTAGAGAATAAAAATAAAAAAGACCCTACATAAATAAGATCTTTTTCACAAATATCCACATAACCAGTAAGCATATTCGGCAGAATATAGTTTTATTATACCAAAAATTCCACTAATTTCAATAACATAATATGGTGAAGAAAAACAAGTTAGTTGATTATTGAATATGATGGTATTGAGAAAGTAAAAAATAATAGATGTTGCTAATTGTCAGATTTAGTTATCTCAGTTTTCATGATTAGCTATTTGTGGAGCAGGTAAAACAGAAATGATGTTTGAATCAATCTCTTGTGCGTTGAAAGAGGGAAAGCGAGTTTGTTGGGCGATACCAAGGGCGGATGTCGTTGTTGAATTAGTACCACGTTTGCGTCAGGCTTTTCCTAATGCCTTGGTCGTTGGATTGCATGGAGGTTCAGATGAAAAAGATAAGTATGGAGATATCGTGATTACAACGACCCATCAGTTGATTCGCTTTTATCAGGCGTTTGAGTTTTTGATTATTGATGAAGTGGATGCTTTCCCCTATACGTTTGATGCGATGTTGCCAAGGCTTGCCAATAAAGCTTGTGTGCCAGGGTGTGCCACGATTTATTTATCTGCAACTCCTTCAAAGCAAGATCAACGACGGATTAAAAAGGGTGATTTAAAGTGTTGTCTCATTCCAGCACGGTATCATTTGTATCCATTAGATATTCCAAAATTCAAATGGTGTGGTCATTTTGAGCAGAAGATTTCACGTCAAAGGCTACCTTTATCAGTTAAAAAGTGGATGTTTCAAAAAATAGAGATGAAACGACGTGCTTTATTATTTGTACCAACTATTGAAGCGGGACATCAGTTAGCTAGGGCGCTCAAGAAGCAACTAAAAATTGAGGTTGAATTTGTTTATTCGGGTGATTCTAATCGGTTAGATAAAGTTCGTCGATTTAAAGAAGGGGATGGACAGTTTTTGATTACGACGATGATTTTAGAGCGTGGAGTGACGATTGCAGATATTGATGTTGCCATTTTAGGTGCAGAGCACGAAGTTTTTGAAGAAAGTGCATTAGTTCAAATTAGTGGTCGGGTCGGGCGTTCTCCTAAGTTTCCTCATGGTGAAATCGTCTTTTTTCATTATGGCGTAACTCAAGCAATGGATGATGCCCGGGAGCAAATTAAAATGATGAATAAAAAGGCAAGAGAGCGAGGACTATTAAAAGATGAAGTGCCTCATTTGTAAAAATTTAATTGTCATTAATAGTTTTTCGATGGTGTTTGCCCATGTAGAACCAAAACTCTGTCAAAGATGTCATGAGCAGATGATTCCTAATAAATTAATCGCATTTCCCCTTCAAATGTATGAAGATAATGAATTTATGCGTGAATTAATAAGACGTCTTAATCTTGGTGATTTTGTGTTATTAGAAGTCATACTTCCAACACTTCATCAAGGGCTTCTAAAATTTAAATCAGATATTAAAGAGTTAATCGCTTATGATGTAGACGATCAGTTAAGTGAAATCTTACTAGAAGCATTACAGTTTAAAGGAGAGGGGGGAAAGACTATAAAAATAACATCTATGATACCTGAAAAAATAGAACAAGAAGGATTTATTAGTATTTTGTGAGAGGTTTTTGGAATATTTTTGCCTATAAATGCTTACAATTATATAAGTCACTTTTAGACACAAATGGTGTTTTAAAGTAGTGTTTGATGATTCGATAAGAGTGATTCGACAAGGGCTACAAACATCTGATAAAAAAATCGTTACACAAATAGACAAGTTTTTTAAAACGCTTTCTTTTTCCAAATGTTTGTAGTATAATAAAGGTACATCAGATAGATAGGAGTGATTCTAATGAGAATTCAAATCAGGGGAGCTAATCGTTTCGTTGTAACAGAGGCTATTAAAAATTACATTGAGGATAAAGTAGGTAGCTTACAACGTTTCTTACCAAATAATCAAGATTTAGAAGCCCGTGTTTACATTAAAATCTATGATGTCATCCAAAAAGTTGAAGTAACGATTCCAGGAAATCAGTTCATTTTACGTGCTGAAGAAGAAAATGATGATTTATATGCAGCAATTGATTTGGTTGTAGATAAATTAGAAAGACAAATTCGCCGTAATAAAACAAAAGCTAATAAAAAAATTCGTGAACGTGAAGGAATCAGCGATTACTTTGTAACGGTTGATGATACACCAGTCACTCATCAAGCGGAGGATGAAGTCCCTTATAAAGTGAAAAATGTTCATTTAAAACCGATGGATGTAGAAGAAGCGATTATGCAATTGGATTTACTAGGACACGATTTCTATGTGTATCGTGACATGGCAGTAGATGCCGTATGTGTGGTTTATCGTCGTAAAGATGGTAAGTACGGTGTCATTGAAACAAATAATTAATTTTCGATAATAATTTAGAGGCTATCTAATTAGATAGTCTCTTTGATGTGCATATAAAATTTGATTTAAAAAGATGCTTAAAAAGCTGCCAGAGGCAGCTTTTTAAGTTAATTTTAGTGATAAAATGGGTGTGTATTCTCATTTTAGTATGTATTTCATTAATTAAAGTATGTTATTAGTTGAAATAATCATATTTCTGTACGTAAATTACCCAAATGGGGGGGTGATTTTTTATGTACATGTTCTCTTAAAAGTGGTAACATTATGTTAATAAAATAATTGTAAACAATATACAAGTTAATAAATTATTTTCAAATGATATTTTTTACACTTATTTAATACTATATTTAAAGGTATGTAGCTAATTTTTTAGTGACGATATAGAAACAAGGAGCGATGATGATGATTGCAGCAATTAAAAAAATGTTAGACCCAAGTGTCAAAGTATTAAAGCGTGCTGATAAATTAGCAGATGAGGTTATTGCATTAGAACCACATATGCAACAATTAACAGATGAGCAACTTCAAAATAAAACATTAGAGTTTAAAGAGCGAATTGAAAAAGGTGAATCATTAGATGATTTATTAGTTGAAGCTTTCGCTGTTGTACGTGAAGCCTCAACACGTGTGCTTGGTATGACACCATTTAAAGTGCAAATTATTGGGGGAATTGCATTACATGGTGGTAATATTGCAGAAATGAGAACTGGGGAAGGAAAAACATTAACTTCTACGATGCCAGCTTACTTAAATGCGTTATCTGGTAAAGGGGTTCATATCATTACTGTCAATGAATATTTAGCGAGTCGTGATGCTCGTGAAATGGGTGAGTTATACCGTTGGCTTGGCTTAACTGTTGGATTAAATTTAGTTGGAATGTCTTCTGAAGAGAAGAAGGCTCAATATGCATGTGATATCATGTATTCAACGAACAATGAGTTAGGATTTGATTATTTACGTGATCATATGGTGCTTTATGCAAAACAAATGTGTCAACGTAAATTAAATTATGCGATTGTCGATGAGGTCGATTCAATTTTAATCGATGAGGCTCGTACACCGTTAATCATTTCAGGTGGACAAAAACGTACAGCCAATCTTTATGTTTTAGCTGACCGCTTTGTTAAGTCATTACGTGATGAAGAAGATTATAATATTGATATTAAAACGAAAAATATTCAGTTAAATGAAGGCGGGATTGAAAAAGCAGAACGTGCTTTCCGCATTGATAACTTATATGATATTAAACATGCTGTATTATTACACCATATTAATAATGCATTAAAAGCAAACTTTGTTATGACACGTGATGTTGATTATGTGGTTCAAGATGGAGAAATCGTAATTGTTGACCAGTTTACAGGACGTTTGATGAAAGGACGTGCTTATTCAGAAGGTCTTCATCAAGCGATTCAAGCTAAAGAAAATGTTCAAATTAAGCAAGAGACTTCAACATTAGCAACGATTACATTCCAAAACTTATTCCGTCTATACAATAAGTTATCAGGGATGACAGGGACTGCTAAAACAGAAGAGGAAGAATTCCGTAACATTTATAATATGATGGTTGTTGAAGTGCCAACAAACCGTCCAATCGCGCGTATTGATGCACCAGATTTAGTTTATAAAGATGTCAATGCAAAGTTCAACGCGGTAGTAGAGGAAGTCGTAAATCGTCATAAAACAGGACAACCTGTATTACTTGGAACAGTTGCAGTTGAAACATCAGAATATATTTCTCAGTTGTTAAAACGTAAAGGGGTTCCTCATAACGTTTTAAATGCGAAAAACCATGAGCGTGAAGCAGAAATTATTATGGATGCTGGTAAAAAAGGTGCTGTTACGATTGCAACAAACATGGCAGGTCGTGGGACTGACATCAAATTAACAGATGAAATTAAGGCTTTAGGTGGATTAGCTGTTATCGGGACAGAACGTCATGAGTCTCGTCGTATTGATAATCAGTTACGTGGACGTTCTGGACGTCAAGGAGATCCTGGATATACACGCTTCTATTTATCATTCCAAGATGAATTAATGCGTCGTTTCGGTTCTGATCGCATGCACGAAATGGTTGATAAATTAGGAATGGATCCAAATGAACCGATTGAAAGTAAAATGGTAACAAAAGCCGTTGAATCTGCACAAAAACGTGTTGAAGGTAATAACTATGATATGCGTAAAAATTTATTAGAGTATGATGATGTTATCCGTCGTCAACGTGAAGTGATTTATGGGCAACGTCAAGATATTTTAGAAACTGAAGATTTAACATCAGTAATCTTTGCGATGATTGATTCTTCAATCACACGTTTAGTAGAACAATTTGCTCCAGCGGAAGCCTCTGATGCTAAATCATCAACTGAGTATAATTATGAAGGGTTATTAAACTACTTAAATACAAACTTATTCCCAGTTGATCATGTAGAAAAATCTCAGCTTGAAGGAAAATCAACAAGTGAGATGATTGAATATATTGCAACTCTTGTGAAGGATAATTACCGTCAAAAAGAGGAATCAATTGATCCATCAATCTTCCATGAGTTCCAAAAAGTTATTGTTTTACGTGTTGTTGATACGCATTGGATGAATCATATTGATGCAATGGATGCTCTTCGCCAAGGAATTCATTTACGTTCTTATGGACAAATTAATCCACTTCATGAGTATCAATCTGAAGGGTTTGAAATGTTCAATCGTTTAATTGAACGTATTGAAGATGATGTCACTCGTTACATTTTACGTGCTGAGATTCGCCAAAACTTACAACGTGAGGAAGTAGCGAAACCAACAGCTACAAATAGTGGAAAAGAAGAGAAAAAACGCCCGGTAACACGTCAAGCTGATAAAGTGGGACGCAATGATGAGTGTCCATGTGGTAGTGGGAAAAAATATAAACAATGTTGTGGACAAGAACACTAATTGGATAGATTGAAATCATAGTTCAACTGATGTTTTAAATATCAGTTGAACTTGTTTTTCGTTTAAGAAGGAATTACTATCTACCAAACGATTAATAAGATAGAGATTGAAGAATAGTCTTGGTTATTCAAATAATTTGATATAAAGTAGAACTATAGTCTCATTAAAGTTTTCTTAAATGATGCATAAGTTAATAAAAGTTGACATGAAGAAGTGGTGACGATAATGGAAATTCATGAAATAAGATCAGAGATTAAGAAAATGTCTGAGCGTATCAATCAATTTAAAGATTCGTTGAACGTTGAGCAAAAAGAAGCGGAAATTAAAGAGTATGATGATCAAATGCAGGTAGCAGGATTTTGGGATGACCAACGTAAGGCCCAAGAAGTTATTAATGCAGCGAATGCAATTAAAGATAAAGTTAATACATTTTACTCGTTAGAAGGCGAAGTAGAAGAGTTGGCCGTGGCATTTGAATTAATTTTAGAAGAACCGGATGCTGATTTACAAGCTGAATTAGAATCACAAATTGAAGAAGTTTCGGAACATTTAAACAAATTTGAATTAGAAATTTTATTAAGTGGACCTTATGATGCTAATAATGCAATTTTAGAGTTACATCCAGGGGCAGGTGGAACAGAATCTCAAGATTGGGCTGAGATGTTATATCGTATGTATACTCGATATGCTGAGCGTAAAGGATTTAAAATCGAGGTTCTTGATTACCTTGTCGGAGAAGAAGCCGGAATTAAGAGTGTGACGATTAAAATTAAAGGAACAAATGCATTTGGATACTTTAAAGCAGAGCGTGGTGTTCATCGTTTAGTCCGTATTTCACCATTTGATTCAGGAGGGAGACGACATACTTCATTCTGTTCATGTGATGTGATGCCTGAATTTTCAGGGGATATTGATATCGAAATTCGTGCAGAAGATTTAAAAATCGATACATATCGTGCCAGTGGAGCTGGTGGACAACATATTAATACAACTGATTCAGCTGTTCGTATTACTCATATTCCAACGAATACGATTGTAACGTGTCAAAATCAACGTTCACAAATTAAAAACCGTGAAGCAGCGATGGAGATGTTAAAATCAAAATTATATCAACGTAAGCTTGAAGAACAAGAAGCAGAGTTAGCAAAAATCCGTGGTGAAGTGAAAGAGATTGGATGGGGAAGTCAAATCCGTTCATATGTTTTCCACCCGTATTCACTAGTTAAAGATCACCGTACTTCATATGAAGTAGGGAACGTTCAATCAGTCATGGATGGAGACTTAGATGGATTTATTGATGCTTATTTACGATATTCAATTTAATACTTCATCATGATTTGACGAAAGTATAGTAGATGAGGCATAATAATTTAATAAGAATAACCCCTTCTTAACTAATGAAGTTCAGAGGGGGTTAAGTCTTTCAATGAGATAGTGTTAGTCAAAGGAGTGTGTTTTAAATGAAGAAAATTCCTAGCTTTACTGTAAATCATGAAGATTTATTACGTGGAATTTATGTTTCACGTCAAGATGTCATTGGAGAAGAAGTTGTGACAACTTTTGATATTCGTACAAAATTACCAAACCGTGAGCCTGTTATGAATAATGCTGAAATTCATACAATTGAACATTTAGCAGCAACGTTTTTACGTAACCATGCAACGGCAGCTGAGCAAACCATTTATTTTGGCCCAATGGGATGCCGTACAGGGTTTTATTTAATTTTAAAAGGTGATTTAAAATCAGGTGACGTTGTAGATTTAATTAAGGAAACCTTTGAATTTGTTGCGACTTATGAAGGTGAAGTTCCAGGAGCAAGTGCTCGTGACTGTGGAAACTATTTAGATATGAATTTGCCAATGGCTAAATATGAGGCCCAAAAATTCCTTGAAAATACATTAAATGTTATTAAAGAAGAGAACTTAGTTTATCCAGCTTAATATAAAAAGCATCTTTTCAAATAGGAAAAGATGCTTTTTTGTTCCAAAAAAAAAACTCTTTATGGTTAAACAGATAAAGATAATATGTAAACAGTGTAAAAGTTGAAGGGAAATCGTCGACATATTATACTATTATCTCTCTTTGTATGCTAAAATATTATTATTGTTATTATTTTTTTACAAAGATGTGGATAACATTTGTTATTTGTTGGCAATTGTCGTATAAAAAATGTAAGTGTCGATTAGTATGTTATAATAAATTCGATTCTACAAGAGATAGGTGGGGAGATTATGATTGAATTTATAAATGTAAATAAAAAGTATGCGAATGGAGTTATTGGACTTCATAATATTAATATAAATATCGAAAGTGGCGAGTTCGTTTTTGTAATCGGACCAAGTGGTGCTGGTAAGTCATCATTCTTGAAAATGATTAATCGTCAAGAACAAGCTACAGGTGGACAAATTATAGTAAATGGTCATGATGTGACAAAGTTAAGTCGATTCAAAGTACCAAAATTACGTCGTGAAATTGGAGTCGTATTCCAAGATTTTAAATTATTACAGAAACTAACGGTTTATCAAAATGTTGCATTTGCTTTAGAAGCCATTGGTCTTCCAGCAAATGAGGTGCGTGAAAAAGCAATTAAAGCAATCGAATTAGTTGGATTAAAAAGTAAAATGCGTTTCTATCCAAATCAGTTGTCTGGTGGAGAGCAACAACGTATTGCAATTGCTCGTGCGATTGCCAATAATCCAGCGATTATTATTGCCGATGAACCAACAGGAAACCTAGATCCTGAAAATTCTGAACAAATTGTTTCTATTCTTAAAAAATTAAATAGCGAAGGTAAAACGATTATTATGGCGACGCATGATCATGAGTTGATTTTTGAATCAGATTGTCGTGTCCTAACCGTTGATCATGGAACAATTTTTAGTGATGAGGTGAAGGGATATTATGATGCTAATTAGACAACTTTTCCGTTATATTCGTGATGGATTAAAGAATATTTGGCGTAACTTATTTATGTCGATTTCTTCAATCTTTACGTTAACGATTACTTTAAGTTTATGTTCATTATTTGTTTTATTTGCTCATAATTCAAATGAATTTACAGAGCAATTAGAAAATGAAATTAAAATCTTTGTTGAATTTGATAAAGTGGCAACACCAGAACAAATTCAATCTACAATTGACACGATAGAACAAAACTCTTATGTAGTTGATGTTGAGTACACAACTAAAGAGCAAAACTATCAAGATTTTATCGATCGTATTGGTAACGATGATCCAGAGTTAGCTGTTTTCTTTGAAAATACAAGCGATGAAAATCCATTAGTTGGGACATTAGTTGTATCAGCCGACGCTGTTAATCATGTCGATCAAGTTGCTAAAGAAATTAAAGAGATGTCTAATATTAGCTATGTCGATTATGGTGAAGAATCATCATTAGCAGCTTTTGCTAATATTACAAAAATGATTCGTGAATCATTCTCATGGATTGTAGTAGTATTATTAGTATTAGCAGTCTTTTTAATTCAAAATACAATCAAATTAACAATTTATGCTCGTAAAAATGAGCTTAAGATTATGAAGTTAGTCGGGGCTTCTGCTACTCATGTTACTGTACCATTCTTAGTAGAAGGGTTAATTATTGGGGTGCTTGGAGCTATTGGACCGATTTTGTTTACAGTTTTTGGATATCAATACTTATATGAATTATTTGGTGGAGTCTTAGTCATTCCAATGTTCCAATTAACTGCACCACTTCCGTTAGTGTATACTTTATCATTTGGAATTGGAATTATTTCAATTGCTATTAGTTTAATCGGAAGTTTCTTCGCCGTAATTCGTTACTCATTAAAAATTTAATGATTAAATGAGGAAGGAGGAACTTTCGTGGTTAACTTTTAATTAGCTTAACCGTGTTAACGGCATTGCATTTTGCACCTAAGCAGAATTTAACTGCCGAGGCAACAACAACATGCACAACAACTGAAGAATGTGATGCATTAATTAACCAGGCCCAAAGTCAAATTTCAGATATTAAAAATCAACAAAATGATGCACAGCAGGAATTGAATGCCGTTCAAGAAGATATTGGGGCAATACTTGATAAAATCTCGATGACAGAGAATGCGATTTCTTCTTATATGCAACAAATTAAACAAAAAGAAAGTGAGATTTCGACTAGTGAGAATCAAATTGAGCAACTAGAGGGTCAAATTTCTGAATTGAAAGAAATTGTAGGTGAGCGTGCGCGAGTTTCACAACGATTATCTCGTACAAATACGATTTTAGAAGTTATTTCTCAATCAACAAGTATCGTTGATTTTATTAAAAACTTACGTGTTGTGACACACTTTGCTGAAAGTGATGCAGAGGCAATGGATCAATTAAAATCTTTAGTGTCAGAACAACAAAACTTATTATCTTCTCTTAAAGTTCAAAAGGAAGAATTAGCTGCAAGCAAAGCAAGTTTAGAACAAGAGCGTGCAAATTTAGAGGCTTATGAAGAAAAACTTCAAAGCCAGAAGGCAGCTATTGCAAAGCAAATTCAAGAATTAGAGAGTGAACGTTTATCTCAAGCTGAAATTATTGCAATTGCAGAAGAACAAAAGAATTTATTAGTTTCTCAGACATCAGGCGGATTTATTATTCCATTAAAAACAGGATATGTAAGTTGTGAGTTTATGTGTTATTCAAATCATACTGGAATTGACTTAGGAAACTCAGGTGATACATCAACCCCAGTTTTAGCAGCAGCATCTGGAACAGTTATTCGTTCAGGCTGGCATGCAGCTTATGGATGGCATGTTATGATTTCACATAATATGGATGGAAAAATAATTACAACTGTTTATGCACATATGCACTCAAAACCTTTAGTATCTGTCGGACAACAGATAAATCAAGGGACGCAACTTGGAACCATGGGGAACACTGGTAACTCCTTTGGGGCCCATTTACACTTTGAAATGTATGATGGTTATTATAATTATCCTTATGCGGTTAATCCACGTAAGTATATTAATTTCCCATCTAGATGGTAACGAAAAGATGAGCCAATTGGCTCATCTTTTTTTTACACTATTAAATAAGAATGTGTTTATAAATGGAGATTTAGTCTTTTTATACGTCTTTTCCTCATTTTAATCTAATTTATTCCATTTTATAGTCATGACAATGTTACTAAAAATTGATAAAATAAAGATAAACCGATAAAGTCTACATTATTTGGAATAGATGGGAAATACTATAGAGGTTATATTCGTTCCGTTGAATGGAAAAGGAGTGATATGATGAAACGAAATAAAACGTTTCTCATCATTGGAAGCTTTAGTCTAGGTGTAGTCGTAACTTTAATTTTATCGTTAGTATTTAAACCTGCTACGCAAGTACAAACGATTGTCTCACCTTCTAATTACGGTGAAACATCTTCAGTTACTCAAGTTTATGACGCATTGAAAACATATTATTATTTTTATGATGGTGATGATCAAGCTTTAATTGATGGGGCTATTTCTGGAATGATTAGTTCATTAGATGATCCACACTCTACGTATTTTACGATGAGTGACTACGAAAACTTTGTTGAGCATCTAGAAGAAACTTATTCAGGTATTGGCTGTGAAGTAACAAGTATTAATGGTTATACAATGATTGTGTCACCATTTCCAGATTCTCCTGCAGATGAAGCTGGGATTTTAGCCAATGATTTAGTTGTTGAAATTGATGGCGAGAACGTTGTAGGACAAAACTTACAAGAAGTAACTAATAAGATTAAAGGCCCTGTGGATACAACGGTCACTTTAGGTATCCAACGTAACGATAATCCGGAATTAATTTATATTGAAGTCCAACGACGCGCAATTGAACAAGAAACAGTTAAAACTGAATTAATGACCATTGGAGATAAAAAGATTGGATATTTACAGGTGACAACATTTGGTGAAAATACAGCGAATGAATTTAAAGAAGGAATTGAGTCACTTGAAAATCAAGGAATGGAATCCTTAGTTGTTGATTTACGTAACAATTCAGGAGGATATTTAACAAGTGTTGTTGAAATGGTTGATTATATTTTACCGCCAGACAAAGTCGTTACAACGATTGAAAATCGTGAAGGTAAAGGAACTCAATATATGACAAGTTCTGAGGGGA
Organism: uncultured Turicibacter sp.; assembly: GCF_938044715.1. Lineage (NCBI taxonomy): Bacteria > Bacillati > Bacillota > Erysipelotrichia > Erysipelotrichales > Turicibacteraceae > Turicibacter > uncultured Turicibacter sp. Next base: position 12,139 of record NZ_CALIOS010000001.1, on the reverse strand, counting down.
AAGATTATGAAGTTGTTACGTTAATTAACGAAGGAAGTGCTTCTGCATCCGAAATATTTGCCGCTGCGATGAAAGAGGCAGGCGGATATCCCGTTATCGGAACAACATCATATGGAAAAGGAACCGTTCAAGTTTCAATGCCACTTGATGATCATTCTTCATTAAAATTAACAACACAAGTTTGGAAAACACCAGATGGAAATTGGATTAACGAAGTAGGGGTAGAACCTACTCTAGTTGTTGAAGCGCCAGAATTTTATTACTACTATCAAGTCTACTTAACAGATGGAAAATCTTTAGAGTATGACATGGTAGATAGTTCTATAGCGAATGCACAAAATATTTTAACAGCCTTAGGTTATCAAGTTGGACGCCATGATGGATATTATGATAAATCAACAGTATCAGCTGTTGAAAACTTCCAAGCAGATAATGAAATTCTAGTCACAGGAATTATTGATAATAAAACAGCAAGTGAATTAACATTAGCTTTACGTAATAAAGTTCGTGATAAACAATATGATACTCAATTACAAACAGCACTTGAAGTTTTAATACAAGAATAACAAGGACGCTCGCCACATAAAAGTGGTGAGTTTTTTTGTTAACGAAAAAGGTTTAAAGTAATGTTAAAAGTGGAAAGATTTAATAATGAGATAAAGGGATTGTGTTTGAATACTGGACGTTAGCATTTTGTTTGTTAAATAATTTTTAACTGCTAGGTTAAAAATTTTTAGTATAAAGATAGAATATCTTATTTCCTATCAGTTACGGAAAAACATGAATTCCATAGCATAGATGACTTAGTATTAAAAGGATTAGGGGAGTAAGTCGTTTTAATACTATGAATTGTTTATCGTCTTGTATATAGAGATAGTACGTGTGTTTTAGGTATGATATAATGGGGATAATGTGAGGTGACGTTTAATGCCAAATAATAAGTTTGAAATTGTTTCGAAATACTCTCCATCAGGTGATCAACCAAAGGCAATTAAGCAACTAGTTGAGAATATTGAGCATGGAGTTAAAGAACAAGTTTTGCTTGGAGCAACTGGAACGGGTAAGACATTTACGATTGCAAATGTTGTTCAAGCTGTTAATAAGCCAACTTTAGTACTGGCGCATAATAAAACATTGGCTGGTCAGCTGTATAGTGAGTTAAAAGAATTTTTCCCAAATAATGCGGTTGAGTATTTTGTTAGTTATTATGATTACTATCAACCAGAAGCCTACGTTCCATCTTCAGATACATTTATTGAAAAAGATGCGAAGACAAATGATGAAATTGATAAATTACGTCACTCGGCAACTGCTGCCTTATTAGAACGAAATGATGTAATTGTAGTTGCTTCAGTTTCGTGTATTTATGGGATTGGAGATCCTGAAGAATATAAGAGTATGATGGTTTCGATTCGTGTCGGAATGGAAATGGAACGTAATGATTTATTAAAAGAGCTTGTTCGTATTCAGTATCAGCGTAATGATATTGATTTCCACCGTGGGACGTTTAGAGTTCGAGGTGATATCGTAGAAATTTTACCGATTGCAACAGAGAAGAATGCGATTCGTATTGAGTTCTTTGGAGAAGAAGTTGATCGTATTCGTGAAATTGATACGTTGACGGGTGAAGTGTTAAGTGAACGTAAACATGTTGTCATTTTCCCAGCTTCTCACTTCGTAACAGGTGAAGAGCGTATGAAAATCGCTCTTAAGAATATTGAAGAAGAATTAGAGCAACAAATTGAATATTTTAAGTCGGAAGAAAAGTTAATTGAAGCGCAACGAATTGAGCAACGTACGCGTTACGATTTAGAGATGATGGCTGAGATGGGATTCTGCTCTGGAGTCGAGAATTATTCTGGTCCATTATCACTTCGTGAACGTGGAGCAACTCCGTATTGCTTACTTGATTTCTTCCCAGATGATTGGTTGTTAGTAGCGGATGAATCACATGTGACGCTACCTCAGGTCAGAGGAATGTACAATGGTGACCGTGCGCGTAAAGAGACACTTGTGAATCACGGATTTAGATTACCTTCAGCTCTTGATAACCGCCCGTTACAATTTAATGAATTTGAAGAAAAAATTCATCAGGCGATTTATGTTTCTGCAACACCAGGTGATTATGAGTTAGCCCGTACAGATAAAGTGGTTGAGCAAATTATTCGTCCAACTGGATTACTTGATCCAATTATTGAGCTTCATCCAAGTCGTGGACAAATTGATCATTTAGTGGGTGAAATCTATAAACGTATTGAAAAAAATGAGCGTGTTTTAGTGACAACATTAACGATTAAAATGTCAGAAGAGTTAACGAATTATTTAAAAGAACTTGGAATTAAAGTCGCTTATTTACATTCTGAAATTAAGACGCTTGAGCGTATTGAGATTATTCGTGATTTACGTGTTGGAACTTATGATGTTTTAGTCGGAATCAACTTACTTCGTGAAGGACTTGATATTCCAGAGGTATCCTTAGTCGCTATTTTAGATGCAGATAAAGAAGGATTCTTACGTAGTGATCGCTCATTAATCCAAACGATTGGACGTGCTGCGCGTAATGCAGATGGTCGTGTTATTTTATATGCAGATAAGATGACCGGTTCAATGCAACGTGCGATTGAAGAAACCAGTCGTCGTCGTGAAATTCAAGAGAATTTCAATGAAGAACACGGCATTATTCCAATGACAATTCGTAAAGATGTTCGAGATGTGATTCGAGCGACTGAGGTTGTTGAGAAAGAAGCTAAATATGATAAGAAAATGTCGCGTAAAGATAAAGAAAAACTGATGGCTAAATTAGAAAAAGAAATGAAGGAAGCTGCTAAAGCACTTGACTTTGAAACAGCTGCAACGTTACGTGATGCAATGCTTGAATTAAAAATTGAATTAGGCTTATAATAAGATAATGAGGAAGAATTTGTTAACGTCTTATTGGTATAGAAAACCTTGAGGTATACAACATTGTCGGACATTTAGTAAGGAAAGAGGTAAAGATATGGAAAGTTTACGTGAATTATATAAAGTGGGAAATGGACCATCGAGTTCTCATACAATGGGTCCAGCACGTGCAGCAAAAGTTTTTATGGGACGTTATCCAGAGGCTTCATCTTATGAGGCAGTTTTATATGGAAGTTTAGCGGCAACAGGTGAAGGGCACCTAACTGACTATATCATTATTAAAACTATGGATCCAAAGCCTGTTAAAATTACATGGCGTCCAGAAGACTTCCGTCCATTCCACCCAAATGCCATGCAATTTATTGCGTATAACGAGGCAGGTGAGGCATTAGGAGATTGGACTGTTTATTCTGTTGGAGGAGGATCAATTATTGAGGAAGGACAAGGGCGCAATGAAGTAGTAGCGGCTTATCCAGATTCAACAATGGCTGATATTTTAAAAGTGTGTGAAGAGAAAAATTGGACATTAGCAGACTATGTCTATGAGCATGAATCGGATATTAAACCTTATTTAGTTGAGATTTTAACGGTGATGCGTGAAACGTTAGAGAATGGTTTAAAGGCTGAGGGAAATTTACCTGGAAAACTAAATTATCCACGTCGTGCTAAACAGTTTCATGAGCATGCTAAATCAATGCCAGAAGATTTATCAGTTTTAATTTATGCTTATGCTTTAGCCGTGTCTGAACAAAATGCGAGTGGAGATGTTGTTGTAACGGCTCCAACTTGTGGAGCATCTGGTGTCATTCCGGGAACCTTATTTGCGCTTCAACAATTTGAAGGATATAGTGATGATCAATTAGTTGATGCATTAGCAGTAGCAGGATTAATTGGAAACTTAATTAAAACAAATGCTTCAATTTCAGGAGCAGAGGTTGGATGCCAAGGTGAGGTAGGTTCTGCTTGTTCAATGGCAGCAGCAGCTGTTGCTTATTTAAAAGGGGCTTCAAACTTACATTGTGAGTATGCAGCAGAAATTGGACTTGAACATCATTTAGGAATGACATGTGATCCTGTCTTTGGTTATGTTCAGGTTCCTTGTATTGAGCGTAATGCGGTTGCGGCTAAACGTGCCTATGATGCAGCTAAATATGCCATGTTAACAGATGGATATCATACAATTACACTTGATCAAGTGATGCAAACGATGAAAGAGACAGGTCACGACTTAATGGCGAAGTATCGTGAAACAGCACAAGGTGGTCTTGCAAAACATTTTGCAGAATGCTAAGCCGACGTGTGGTATAATAAGTTGTAAATGAAAAAAATCATAACATCCTAAGATGATACTTATAAACAAATCATGAAAAGGGAGTGATCGTATGGCAACAGAGAAAAAGAAAAACACAACGAACGAAAAACCAAAGACTCAGACGTCTAAAGGAAAGAAAGCTCGTAGTAAAAATGAGATTGCCTTATATAGTTTTATTGGAGTCTTAGCGGTTGTAACGGTTTTATTTGCTTACAATGTCATCAGTTATTTTTATATTGAACCCACTAAAGCAGCAGGAAAACCGCAATATGGTGACCGTTTAGATGGTTTAGTGACAATTGATCAATCAATTATAAATGATGCACAGTCTTATGGAAGTGGTCTATCCGGTGTACAATCTGTTAATATTACGGTTGAAGGAATGATTGTTTATATTGATGTTCGTGTTGATTCAACAACAGCACTTACGACTGCTCAGGCAAACACTGAGAAGATTTCAGATTATTTAATCGATGCAATGGATAAAGCTAATGCAAATTCTTCACAGGCCTATAACTTCCAATTAGTTGTGGCAAATGAAGATCCTAAGACATTAGTTGATACAAATCGTGCAGAAGAATTAGATTATATTAAACAACATGACGTTGCAATTGTTGAGCAAGTTGTAGGATATGCTGAAGAATATCCTACAGTAGCTAATATTGAGCGTGCTAACAAAAATATCGCTTATATGCAAACGAGTTATCCTGAAGAAGCAGCCGCTTTTCAAAAACGTGTGGATGCTTTAACAGAGTTAACTGCAGAACAAGAAGAAGCATTAGGTGAAATTCCAACGCTAGAAGTAGATAAAGAAATTAAACCTTCAAGTATTGCAGAGTACCCAAGTTGGGGAACATTAAATCCTGAGACAGGAAAATATGATTGGAAATAGTAAAAGGCAGGGGAGGCTTATTTTAGTCTCCCTCTCTTTGTGAATAAAGGTGATAGAAAAATGTCGAAAAAAAGTGTACCAGTAGTAAAAAATGAATATTATGATGTAAAAATTGAAAGTTTAACACATGACGGTTTAGGTGTTGCTAAAATTGATGGTTTCCCTATTTTCGTGACAAATGCACTAGTAGGCGAAGAAGTTAATATGAAAGTAACATTAGTTAAAAAAACGTATGCCATTGGACGTGCAGTTGATTTATTTGTCGAGAGTCCTGACCGTGTGACGCCGCCATGTAAAATTTATAAACAATGTGGTGGATGTCAAGTTCAGCATCTAAATTATCCAGGACAACTTCAAATGAAATATGATACAGTTGTAAATCAGTTCAAACGCATTGGTCATATTGAAGATGCGAATATTTTACCGACCATCGGAATGGAGGAACCTTGGCGTTATCGTAATAAAACGCAGGTGCCATTTGGTTTAGCTAATGGTGATGTAGTGGCTGGGTTCTATCAAAAACGAAGCCATGAGATTATTGATATGCGTCATTGTTTAATTCAAACTGAAATTTCAGATGAAATTATTCATGAGATGCGTGGAATTTGTCGTGATTTAAAACTAAGTCCGTATAATGAGGAGTCGAATACTGGTATTTTACGCCATGTCATCGTGCGCACAGGATTTAAGACGGATGAGATTATGGTTATTTTAGTGACACGTAAAGAGAAAATCATTAATATGGATCGTATTGTGTCACGCTTATTAGAAAAATTTCCTCAGATTAAAGTTATTGCTCAAAATATTAATCCAAACGTAACAAATGCTATTTTAGGTGAGAAAACAAACATCATTTACGGTGAAGGATATATTTATGATGAAATGAACGGAATTCGTTTCGCCATTTCACCACGTTCATTCTATCAAGTTAACCCTGTTCAAACCGAAACACTTTACTCTAAAGCCGTTGAATTTGCAGGACTAACAGGAGAAGAAATCGTATTCGATGCTTACTGTGGAATCGGAACGATTACATTATTCTTAGCACAACATGCCAAAAAAGTTTACGGGGTTGAAATCATTCCTGAAGCCATTGCCGATGCAAACATGAATGCTAAATTAAATGGATTCGAAAATACAGAATTTGCAGTAGGAAAATCAGAAGAAGTTATTCCAGCTTGGATCGAACAAGGAATCGTTCCAGACGTCATCGTCGTCGATCCACCACGTAAAGGATGCGATAAAACATTACTAGACACAATGCTAGAAGCAGCACCAAAACGCATCGTCTACGTGTCATGCGATTCATCAACACTAGCCCGCGACGTTAAAATTCTAGTAGACGGTGGATACCAACTAGAAGTCGCACAACCTGTAGATATGTTCCCTCAGACAAGTCACGTAGAAGTAGTGGCTCTGCTTACACGTAAAAACGTGTAAGCAGTTAGCACTACTCTATGCAATAGTTTCACCATGAAGATGAGCTGAAAAGCGAAATCTAAATGGCATGAAGCCACTTGCGTGAGACCAATATTAGAAGAAATTTTGGTGTGGATAAGCGCACTCCATGCAAGGTTCATCCAAGAAAGTGAGCTACAGGCGAAACTTGATTGGTTATGAGCTACTGCGAGAAGTGGTCTTCAGTAAATGACTGGCTCTACGAAGTAAGCTATTATCACTCCTGGGTTTGTATCTTTGCGAAATGAGATAGTCAATATAAGTAACGTTATAAAAAATCGAGTATAAAAAACCTCCATAATATCAATTATAATGATTAGATTGGAGGTTTTTTTATGCGAAAATTAGAGAATGCAATAGCTCTTGTCACGTCTTCAACAAGAGGTATTGGGTTAGCTTGTGCTAAGAAGTTAGCGAGTGAGGGTGCCATTGTTTATATGGGAGTTCGTCGTTTAGAGGTCACTCAAGAAATTTGTGATGAAGTGGCTAAAGAGGGTTTGAAAATGAAGCCTGTCTTTTTTGATGCCTACAACATTGATTCTTATGAAACGATGGTAGAAGAAGTGATTAGGGAACAAGGTAAGATTGATATTTTAGTTAATAATTTTGGAACTGGAAGACCGGAAGTAGATTTAGATTTAGTTAGTGGAGATGAGAAAGCTTTTTTTGATATTTTAGAAGCGAATATCGGATCAGTTTATCGTATCTCTAAACTGGTGATTCCTCATATGATTAAACAAGGAAAAGGAAGCATTGTTAATATTTCATCGATTGGTGGAACGGTCCCAGATATTTCTCGTATTGGTTATGGTGTTTCAAAAGCAGGCGTTAACAATATAACTCAACAAATCGCTATGCAGTATGCGCGCTATAATATAAGATGTAATGCGGTATTACCAGGTTTAACAGCAACCGATGCAGCTCTTGATAATATGCCAGAACAATTTATTAAGTCTTTCTTATCGCATGTTCCTTTAAATCGCATGGGAACACCTGAAGACATGGCGAATGCGGTTCTATTTTTCGCTAGCGATGATTCTTCTTATGTAACGGGGCATATTATGGAGGTATCAGGTGGTTATCATTTAGGAACACCACAATATGCTGATTTTGTTGGTCGTAAAGTAGTTGAGGAAAAGTAAATAAAAATCCCACTGAAAAGATATGTCAGTGGGATTTTTATGATAGATGTCAAAAAACTGGTAATAAAAAATACAGTGAATATAATATTATTAGAAAGTGAGCATTTTAGTTTTCTAGCAAAAAAAGGGGTTATACAATGAGTCATGAAAAGTTGTTTGAAAATAAGTCAATTCAACATTTGATTGTTCTATTTTCATTTCCAACTATTTTTTCTTTAGTTTTGGAGTCATTCGTTTCAATGATTGATACAGCATTTGCGGGGCACCTTGGAAGTATGAGTAGTATTGCTTTGTCAGCAATGGGGCTTTTAACACCTATCTTACAAATCTTACTAGCAGCTCAACTGATTTTTGGGGTATCCACAAGTATTGTCGTTTCGAAACGATTAGGTGAAAAGAATCAAGAAAAGGTAAATGAAACGTTTACGATTGGATTTTATGGTTGTGGAGTGTTTAGCATTGCTATTTCACTATTAATTTTTTTATTACAAGATCCGTTGCTATTTGTTTTAGGGGCGAGTGGTGAGGTTAGACGGTATGCTTTACAGTATTTAAATTTGGCACTAATTTTCAATATTTTTAATTCGCTCGGTTATATGTTAGTTAATATGATTAGGGTGTTTGGTTATCCTAAAATGGAAATTATTATCGGGGTTATTTCAACGCTCAGTAATGTGTTCTTTAACGTGCTCTTTACGTTTATTTTAGGACTTGGATTTATTGGGATTGCCTTTGCTACACTAACAAGTAGTGTCATCTACTTTAGTTGCGCCGTTTTATTTTTAATGCATAAAAAACTGTGGATGAAGAAGGTCCATTTAATTATTAATCCATCGAAAGAGATTTTGATTTCTATTATTAAAATTGGATTTGTGCAGTTTTTGATGCAAGCTCTTAATAGTGTCAGTGGCTTTGTTATTAATCGTCGTTTAATTGGACTTGGATATGTTTCGTCAATTGGAGCCTTCGCCATCTGTAATAATATAAATACGGTGATTTTGTTACCATTAATTGGGTTAACACAGGGGAGTCAATCTGTTATTGCGTATTTCCATGGGCGTCAGAACCATCAATCTGAGAGAATAGCGAAACAAAAAATTGTGAATTATAGTTTAATTTATGCTTTGGTAATCACGATAGTCAGTCTCTTATGGACGAGACCGTTATTAATGATTTTTACGAGTGATGAGAGTTTAATCCAGTCTGCGATTCCGATCCTTAGAATTATGGTAGCGGGATTTCCATTTATGGGAATCATTTATACATTGATTACGTTTATGCAAGTATCGAAAGAAGAAGCAAAGGCTAGCCAGTTAGAGGTGGTAAGGCAAATTGTTTTACTCATTCCTTTAGTTATTGTTTTTTCGGTTCTTTTTTCAAGATTTAATATTTTTAATATTTCAGCAGAACAGGGAATGTTCTTAGCTTTTCCTTTAACAAATATGATTATCGTATTGTTTTATTTTAAAAAGATTAAAACGATTTATAAGGATGACTAAACAGCTATTTAGATAGTAAAAAATAAAGGGAGACGGATTTATGAGTAGAAAAAAACAGTTGAAAATGAGTAAAGTTGGATTAGAGCATTTAGAGCAGTACAATCAATTACTGAGATATGTATTTCAGGTGACAGACCAAGAACTTCAAGAAATTGGATGGCAGGAAAAAGAAATGATTCGAGCTAAATCCCCAACGCTTGAGCGAGCAGATGTGATTGGCTGGTTTGATCGGGACCAATTGATTTCGCAAGTTGCGATTTATCCGATGCGTGTCCGTATTTTTAATCAGACATATGATATGGGGGGCGTGACAGGGGTTGGAACTTATCCTGAGTATGCGAACCAAGGACTGATGCATAAATTACTAATAGAAGCGTTAAAACATATGAAAAATCATAACCAACCTATTTCTTATCTTTATCCGTATTCTATTCCTTATTACAGACGCAAAGGATGGGAGATTGTATCAGATAAGATTGTGTATGAAATTAATGATTATCAATTGCCTAAGCATCGACGCGTGAGTGGGGAAGTTGAACGTGTGGATGCTGAAAGTGAAGAAATTAAAAAAGCATATGAACGCTTTGCTTATCAAACTCATGGTGCCTTACTTCGTGATGATTTAGCATGGAATGAATATTTTCTATGGGATAGTGACGATTTAATGGCGGCTATTTATTATAATGAAGCAGGGTTTGCCGATGGGTATATTCTTTATTTTATTAAGGACGAAATTTTTAATATTAAAGATATGATTTTTATAAATGAGGAAGCAAGGACGGGACTTTGGAATTTTATTAGTGCCCATTTTTCAATGATAAAAAAAGTAATTGGAAATACGTATACGGATGAACCATTAGCTTTTTTACTTGAGGATGCCGATATTAAAGAGACCATTTCACCGTATTTTATGGCACGAATTGTTGACTTAGAAAAATTTATTGAACAATATCCATTTAAGCCAGATACGATTGCAAGGGAGTGGACTTTTACAATGGATGATCCGCTTCTTTCGTGGAATCAAGGCTCTTTTACGCTAAGTATTGATACGGAGGGTGTCGGTAAAATCAAACGTACCAGTGTGAAAACAGGGGATCGCATTGATATCCAAACCATGACGACGATGTTACTTGGATATAAGCGTCCTGATTATCTTCATAAGATTGGTCGTTTGAGTTGTAGTTCAAAGACATTAGATATGTTAGAGGATGCGATTGAGCAACAGACACCTTATTTTTCAGATTACTTTTAAAAAATGAAAAAAGCTCTCAAGATTGTTCTTGAGAGCTTTTTTGTAGATTAATTTCAATACTTTCTTATTTTTAACGAACATTTTTCTGGGCTTAATATACTATATATCAAGAGGATTATAGTTAGGAGGGAGATAATGGATTTTCAATTTATAAAAACGTATGCACCGATGTATGTAGAGGCTGCTAAGTTAACCATGAGTATCGCTCTTTTGGGAATCTTATTGTCTACTTTAGTTGGATTTATCTGTTGTTTAATTCGATATTATAAGATTCCAATTTTACAACGTGTGATTGGGATGTATATAGAACTTTCAAGGAATACACCGTTATTAATTCAATTGTTTTTTCTATATTTTGGATTACCGAAGTTAGGGATCTTTTTAAGTTCATATGCATGTGGAGTACTTGGATTAACTTTTTTAGGTGGGAGTTATATGGCTGAGGCTTTTCGAAGTGGACTCGAGTCCATTCCTGACATTCAAATGGAGTCGGGATTGAGCCTTGGTTTAACCAAATGGCAAGTCTTACGTTATATTATTTTTCCTCAAGCAGTAGCAGTCTCGCTGCCTGCTTTTAGTGCAAATGTGATTTTTTTAATCAAGGAAACATCTGTCTTTAGTGTCGTTGCATTAGCAGATTTAATGTATGTAGCAAAAGGATTAATCGGGCTTTATTATAAAACTGACGAGTCCTTGTTGATGTTAGTTGTTGCGTATTTAGTACTGTTATTACCTATTTCATTAATTTTAAGTGTTATTGAGAAGAAGGTGCGTTATGGAGGAGTGGGGAATTAGTGTTTTATTTGAAGGAAAAAATTTCATTCGATTGTTACAAGGACTAGGAGTGACATTAGAAATTTCTTTGATTTCTGTGATGATTTCAGTTGTTTTGGGCCTTGTAATGGGGATGTTCATGAGAGTGAAGACAAAGGTCGTTCGTCTAATCTGTCGTCTTTATTTAAATACGGTTCGAATTGTTCCACAGTTAGTCTTATTGTTTTTAGCTTATTTTGGTTTGAGTAAATCTTTTGGGATTAATTTATCAGGAGAAGTGGCCTCTATTTTAGTGTTTTCTTTTTGGGGAATTGCTGAAATGGGAGATTTAGTACGAGGGGCTTTAGATTCAATCCCGAAACATCAGTATGAGACAGCGTTGGCGATTGGATTGAATCAGCGTCAAATTTATCAATATATTATTATTCCACAAACGATTAGACGATTACTTCCACAAACGATTAATTTAGTGACGCGTATTATCAAAACGACTTCATTAATTGTTTTAATTGGAGTCGTTGAGGTCGTAAAGGTAGGACAACAAATTATTGAGGCTTCACGACTAACAGTTCCGACGGCAGCTCTTTGGATATATGGGGTTATTTTTCTACTTTATTTTTTAATCTGTTATCCGATTTCATTGGCTGCAACAAAACTAGAAAAGCATTGGGAGGAGTGAGGTGAAGAGATGAGCTCAACGATATTAAAACTAGACCAGATTACAAAAAGTTATGATAATCAGATTATTTTCTCTAATTTGTCATTAGAGATAAAAAAAGGGGAGGTCGTCGTCGTTTTAGGACCTTCTGGCTGTGGAAAAAGTACATTGCTACGATGTATGAATGGATTAGAGAGTATTCAAGCAGGAGAAATTTTATTAGAAGATGAGGTGATTAGCAATCAGCATAA